>CALAIL010000022.1 GCA_937923255.1 uncultured Propionivibrio sp.
CAAGCCACAAGCCACAAGCCACAAGCCACAAGCCACAAGCCACAAGCCACAAGCCACAAGCCGGCAACGCCGCAGCGGAAAATGGAAACACCAGCTTCCTGGCGGGGGTTTTACGTTTGCGTGTCGACGACCTTGCGCCGGAAGATCACATCCCACACCCCGTGCCCAAGCCGTAAGCCACGTTGTTCAAACTTGGTCAGCGGCCGATAATCGGGGCGCGGCGCGTAGCCGTCCGCCGTATTCTCCAGCAGCGGTTCGGCGGAAAGTACGGCGAGCATCTGCATGGCGTAATCCTCCCAATCGGTGGCGCAGTGCAAATAGCCCCCTGTTTGCAGCCGGCCAGCGAGCAGCGCGACAAGCGGCGGCTGGATGAGTCGGCGTTTGTGATGACGCACCTTCGGCCAGGGATCGGGAAAGAAAATGTGCACGCCCGCCAGTGACGCCGGCGCAATCATCGTGCGCAAAATTTCGACTGCGTCGTGTCGAATGATGCGTAGGTTAGTCAGCCCTTTTTCTGCAATCTGCTTGCACAGGCTGCCGACACCCGGGGCATGCACTTCGATGCCGAGGTAGTCGTTTTCCGGATGTGCGGCCGCAATGGCGGCGCTTGTTTCGCCCATGCCAAAGCCAATTTCGAGAATCTTGGGCGCGGTGCGCCCGAAGACGGCGTCAAGATCGAGCGGCACATCGGCATAGGGAATGCCGACTTTCGGCATCATTTCGTCGTAATAGCGCTGCTGGGCGTTGGAGACGCGCCCCTGGCGCAGTACGAAGCTGCGGATGGGGCGGTGGCGGGCGGCATCCCCCTCTCCCCGATCATCCTGCGCTTGTGGCGCCCTTGCCTCCTGCGGTTCGCCTGCCCGCACACCGCCAGCCGCGCCGTCGGGCGCGCTGCGATCATTGCATGCGCCGTCCATTCAGGAACCGATCAGGCCGCTGGTCGGCGAGGATGGATCGGCCGAATAGTATTTGCGCGGCATACGTCCGGCGAAGAAAGCCTCACGCCCCGCTTCGACCGCCTTTTTCATGGCGCTCGCCATCAATACGGGATTTTTGGCGTGAGCAATGGCGGTATTCATCAGTACGCCGTCGCAGCCCAGTTCCATCGCCACCGCTGCATCCGAGGCTGTGCCGACACCGGCATCAACGAGTACGGGCACTTTGGCGTTGTCGATGATCAGGCGCAGGTTCCAGGGATTGACAATGCCCATGCCCGAGCCGATCAGCGAGGCCAGCGGCATGACTGCGACGCAGCCGATCTCTTCGAGCATCTTTGCCTGGATCGGGTCGTCAGCACAATACACCATCACCTGAAAACCTTCTTTGACGAGCGTTTGCGCCGCCTTCAGCGTTTCCGGCATATTCGGGAACAGGGTCTGCGGGTCGCCCAGCACTTCCAGTTTGCACAGCGGGTGCCCTTCGAGCAGTTCGCGCGCCAGACGCAGCGTGCGCACCGCCTCTTCGGCCGTATAACAGCCTGCGGTATTGGGCAAAATGGTAAATTGCGCAGGCGGAAGCGCATCGAGCAGATTGGGTTCATCCGGATTTTGGCCGATATTCATGCGCCGGATGGCAACGGTCACGATCTGCGCACCGGAGGCATCGATCGCTGCGCGCGTTTCGGCAAAATCCTTGTATTTTCCGGTACCGACCAGCAAGCGCGAACGGTAAGTTTTACCGGCAATCGTCAGGGTATGAGGGTTCGTATCCATGGTATGAATGAAAGGCTGGGTGGCGGCCAATCGCTTGCCGGCTATCAACCGCCGCCAACGGCAACGACAATTTCCAGCCTGTCGCCATCATCGAGCAACGTTTCCGCATGACGGCTGCGCGGCACAATTTCGCCATTGCGCTCGACGGCGATGCGTTTGCCGGTATAACCCAGCTGGTCAACCAGCACGGCAACGCTTATGGGAGAAGCAAACCGGCGGGGTTCGCCATTAAGTGAAATTTCCATGCCGGGAATTCTAACATGCTGAAATATCCGGCAAGCACACCGGATCCGGAAAGCCCGCCCGCATCCGCAAGCGCGCTCAGAGAGCAATGCCCAGGCGATGCAGGAGCGGCAACATGAGCAAATACGTTCCGGAGGTCAGCGCGCACGAGGCCAGCAACGACGGCCAGAAGCCCCAGCCGCGGGAGAGAAAAACAGGCAGGCTCAGAAAAAGCGCCAGGGAAGGAATGACCAGCCAGAAAACCTGGCCGGACAAGACGGCGATCGGCTCGGTTTTTCCTGTTTCGAGATACATCCAGATGAACGCCAGCAGAGTTGTCACAGGCAAAGCGGCCAGTAACGCGGCGAGCGCACTGTGCCGCTTGGCAATTTCCGAGATGGCTACGATCAGCAGCGCGGAAACGAAGATTTTGACGATGTAATACCCCATGGCGCGCCCTCACCCCTCACCGGTCGCTGGCAAATCTACGCATGCGGCACTGCACGCCCGACGCTGCCGCCACAGCGCAGGGGGCTTTATTCCTGCGTTCCGGCCGCTTGCTTTGTTTCCGGCGCCTGAGCATTTGTCGCATGCCCTGCTGCCTCCGCTGCCTGCGTATCCGCTTGCGCATCCGCTTTCGTCTCCACCGCCGCCGTCTGGCGCTTGAGGCCGCCGCCCAGCGCCTTGTACAGATCGGCCAGATTTTCCAGACGGGTCAGCTGGTTGGCGAGCAGTGCCGTATCGGCGCTGTAGCTGCTGCGCTCGGCATCGAGCAAATCCAGCGCACTGGATACGCCGTGCCGGTAACGCAGGCGTACCAGACGCAGGGTTTCGGCGTAGGCGCGGCTTTGCTTGAGCGTCGCGTCGTAGCGTTTATCCAGCTGCTCGCGTGCGACAAGCGCATTGGAAACATCGCGGAAAGCCGCCTGCACCGCGGCTTCATAATTGACGATTTGAATCTGCTGGCGAAGCCAGGCCGCGTCGAGATTGGCGACCTGGCTGCCCCAACTGAAAATCGGCAGGTTGATGCTGGGCGCGAACGACCAGGTGCGGTTGCCGCCCGTGAACAGGCGGTTTAGCTCCGTCGATCCCGTGCCGATCGTTCCGGTCAGGCTAATGCTCGGGAAGAACGCGGCGCGCGCCGCCCCGATATTGGCGTTGGCCTGCTTCAAGGCATGTTCGGCAGCCCGGATGTCGGGGCGCTGGAGCATGACCTCGGAACTCAACCCGGCGGGCAGGTGATCGAGCTTGTACTGCTTATCCAGCGGCAACCCCTCGGGCAAATCGTCGGGCAGCGGCTGGTTGATCAATACCGCCAGCGCATTGACCGCCTGCTCCCGAGCCTGCACAGCCGCCGCATAGTCGGCCTTGGCCGACTCGATCAAGGCTTCCTGCTGGTGCAGATCGACGGCGGAAGCCACGCCCGCCTGGTGTTTCAGGCGCGAGAGTTCGTAGGTCTGTTCGCGCGTTTTGAGTACGTTCTGCGCCAGATTCATCTTTTCTTCGGCATAGCGCACATTGAAATAGGCTTTTGCCACACTGCCCACCAAGGACAGATGAGTGGCGTCGCGGGTTGCCGCGCTATTGAAATAGCTCTGCAATGCGGCCTCCGCCATGCTGCGAACACGGCCGAACAGATCCAGCTCGTAGCCGGTAATGCCCAGCCCGACGGTGTAGGACTGGGCAACATACGATTTGCCGGTCGCGCTCAGGTCGCGCGCTACCCGCGCCCGCGTGCCGCTGCCGGAGGCATTGACGGCGGGGAGCAGGTCGGCACGGGCGATCATGTACTGCTTGCGCACGGCCTCTGCATTCAGGGCAGCGCTACGCAAATCGGTATTGCGTTCTAAAGCCAGTTCGATCAGGCGATGCAGGCGCGGGTCGGCAAAGTAATCCTGCCAGCCCAGAGAAGCCGCCTGAATGCCCTTGCCCGGATACGTGTCGTACTTGAAGGTTTCCGGCACGCTCACTTTCGGCTGCTCGTAACCCGGGATCATCGCGCAGGCCGACAGAAATACAGGCAGCATCAGCGGCAATGCCAGGCCGGCCAGCCGTGTTGCGACAGGCCTGGCCGTAGGTTTGAATTTAACGGTTTTCATTGTTCGTATCCTCTGGCTGCGCTGAGCGTCAAGATTCCTGGTTTTTAGAATACTTCAGCCTGTTTCTCAGGCGTTTCACTGCCACCCGCACCTGCCGTGTCATCGGCGAAGGCTTCGTGTTATGGACGCGCGATCCGTGCTCGGCGGCAAATTCCAGCTCGTGCTGGCTGGGTTTGAAGAATTTGCGCACGACCACGTAGAAAAGCGGCACCAGGAAGATCGACAGCAATGTGCCGACCAACATGCCCCAAAACACGGCCGTACCGATGGCACGCTGGCTGGCGGAACTGGCGCCTGTCGCGATATACAGCGGCACTACGCCGAGAATGAAGGCGAACGAAGTCATCAGGATCGGGCGGAAGCGCAGGTGCGCGGCCTCCAGCGCCGCTTCGATGGCGCTCTTGCCTTCGGTCTGCAAATCCTTGGCGAACTCGATGATCAGAATGGCATTTTTTGCACTCAACCCCATCACCGTCACCATCCCGATGGTGAAGTAGATGTCATTGCTGTAACCGCGCATCAACGCGCCCAGCCCAACGCCGAGAATGCCCAGCGGCACGACCAAAATCACGGCGAACGGAATCGACCAGCTTTCATACAGTGCCGCCAACACAAGAAATACGGCCACGGCGGCGAAAGCGTAGAGCATCACCGTCTGCGAAGAGCCTTTCGCCTCTTCACGCGACTGGCCGCCCCATTCCAGGCTGTAGCCCTTCATTTCGTCGACCAGACGTTTTACCTCGGCCATCGCTTCTCCCGTCGATTTGCCAGCCGCTGGCGCGCCGGTGATCTTCATGGCCGGATAGCCGTTAAAGCGCTCGCTTTGCTCGACTCCGAGCGCCCAGGAGACGCTGGCGATGGTAGACAGCGGCACGGCAATGCCCTGGCTGTTCGGCACGGTCAAGGCGAGCACATCCTCAGGCTGCATACGCGCCCCGGCTTCGGCCTGTACGATCACGCGCTGCAAGCGGCCTTTGTTCGGGAAGTCATTGATATACGAGGACCCCAGCGCCGTCGCCAGTACGGAACGGATACTGGCAAAACTGATGCCCTGCGCAGCGGCGGTCGGGCGATCAATCTCGATCTTCAGCTGCGGCGCATCTTCCAGCCCGCTGGCGCGCGTGTTCTGCGGATCAAACATGGCGGAATTGGCGCGCATCTTGCCCAGCAGTTCGTTGCGTCTGGCAAGCAGGGCTTCATGCCCCTGGCTGTTGCGGTCCTGTAGATAAAAACTAAACCCTGAATCGTTCCCCAGTTCCATGATTGGCGGGGGATTGACGGCAAATGCAAAGCCATCGCGCACCGTCCCCATCAGCGCACCGGTCAGTTTGCCAGCCACCGACTGCGCATCGCTGCCCGGCGCCGTGCGTTCATCCCAGTTCTTGAGCATGGCAAATCCCATCGCCATGTTCTGACCATTCCCCGAGAAGCTAAATCCCGACACGGTGATGATGTCCTTAACTTCCGGCATGGAAAGCGCGGCCTTGGTCAGGGCATCCAGCGTGGCATCGGTACGCTCTTTCGTTGCGCCGGCCGGCAACTGCACGCTGACCATGATGAATCCCTGATCTTCTCCCGGCAGAAAGGCGGTCGGCAAACGCATGACAAGGAGCACCGCGCCCGCTGTCAGGGCGATATATATCAGACTCATCGAAAACGCTTTGCGCACCACCTTGCCGACCGTCGATGAGTAGCCATACGTGCTTTTTCCGAAAACGCGGTTGAACCAGCCGAAAAAGCCCTTCTTTTCTTCATGATGGCCTTTGGCGACCGGCTTGAGCAGGGTCGCGCACAAGGCCGGCGTCAGCGACAGCGCCAGAAAAGCGGAAAATCCGATGGCAAACGCCATCGTCAGCGAAAACTGGCGATAAATGTTGCCGGTCGCACCGCTGAACATCGCCATCGGCACGAAGACGGAAATCAGCACCGCCGTGATGCCGACCACCGCACCGGAAATCTGCCCCATCGCCTTCTTGGTTGCTTCTTTAGGCGGCAGTCCTTCCTCAGACATAATCCGCTCGACGTTTTCCACGACCACGATGGCATCATCCACGACGATGCCGATGACCAGCACCATAGCGAACATGGTCATCACGTTGATCGACATACCCAGGGAAGAGATGGCGGCGAATGCGCCAAGCAGCGAGATCGGCACCACGATGGTCGGGATGATGGTGTAGCGGAAATTCTGCAAGAAGACGAACATCACGATGAACACCAGTCCGACAGCCTCAAACAGCGTACTGACCACCTTCTTGATGGAGAGCGCCACGAACTGCGAGGTGTTGTAGGGCGATGTCCATTCCACCCCTTCCGGAAAGAAGGGCTTCAGTTCATTCATTCTGGTTTCCACCGCTTTTGCCGTCGCCAGCGCATTGCCGCTGTTGGATAGCAAAATAGCCATCCCCGCATTCGGCTTGCCGTTCAGGCGCGAAGAGGCTCCGTAAGACTGGCTGCCCAGCTCGATACGGGCCACGTCTTTCAGATAGACGTTGGCGCCTCCCGCCGTCGAACGCAGCATGATCTCGCCGAATTCCTCAGGCGTTTTCAATTGCCCTTCCGCCGTGATGGTCGCGGCGATCTGCTGCCCAGTATGGGCGGGCTGTGCGCCTAGCGAACCGGCCGAGATCTGCGCGTTTTGTGCGGAAATCGCCGAGGAAACATCGGCAAATGACAGGTTGTAATTTTTCAGCTTCTGCGGATCGACCCACACGCGCATGGCGCGCTGCGCACCGAACAGGTTGACGTCGCCCACGCCTTTGATACGCTGCATCTCGGGAACGACGTTGCGCTGGGCGTAATCGAGCATGTCCGCCACGCTCTGCGTATCGGAAGAGAGCATGACGATCATCAGGAAGTTGGAGCGCGCCTTGGCGACGGTCACGCCGTATTGCTGCACGATGGACGGCAAAAGCGGCGTGACTTCCGACAGCTTGTTCTGCACATCCACCTGCGCCAGGTCTTCGTTGGTTTCCGGCGTAAAGGTCAGCGTCACCGTGCCGCGCCCGCTCGAATCGGCGGACGTCGACATGTAATCAAGCCCATCCACGCCGAACATATTGCGTTCGATAACCGCCAGTACGCTGTCTTCCATCACCTGCGCGGATGCTCCGGGGTACGTCGCGGTTAGCGTAATGGTCGGCGCGGCCACCGACGGATACTGGGCGATCGGCAGTTTGGCGATGCCCAGCCCGCCCGCAATCATAATAAAGATGGCAACCACCCAGGCAAAAATCGGGCGGTCAATAAAAAATCTGGCCATTTAGCGCATCCTTCCTTATCTTGTGTTTTTTATTGTTTTTTAGAAGAAGCCTCGGCCGACCCGCCGGACGAACCGGCGTGAGCCGAATCAGCCGCACCCGCCGGCGCGGCAGCCGGTGTTCCCGTCGGCGTCCATTCCTTCGGCGTCACCTTTTTCGCGCCCATCATGCCGGCAATCATGGTGCCATCGACAATCACCTTATCGCCATCCTTGAGGCCGTCGGAAATGATCCAGTTGTTCCCCTGCTGTTGCGAGATTTTGACCACGCGCGGCTCCATGCCGCCTTCGGCATTGACGATCAGCACGGTATCTTTCTGGCCGCGCGTAACCGCCTTTTGCGGCACCGAGAAGGCGTTGGCAATGCTCGCCTGCGGCAGGCTGACGCGCACGTAGAGTCCCGGCAGCAGCACGTTATCAGGATTAGGCACTTCGGCACGCAGCGTCACCTGCCCGGTCGATTCATCCACCGTCGGATCGGCAAACAGCAAGCGCCCTTTATGGGCGTATTCCTTGCCGTTTTCCAGCTTGATGCTGACCTCCACGCCGCCATCGACCGCTTTCATTTTTCCGTCCGCCACATCCTGGCGCAATTGCATCACGTCGTTGGCCGATTGCGTCAGGTTAACGTACATCGGACTCGTTTGCTGGATGTTGGCCAGCACCGTCGCGCTGTTCGCGCTGACCAGCGCCCCTTCGGAAACCTTGGACTGACCGATGTAACCGGAAATCGGCGCGGAAATGCGCGAGTAATTCACATTGATCTGCGCCGATTTAACGGCCGCATTGGCCGATTTGACGGCCGCTTCGGCAGAACGCTTGGTCGCGACCGCCGCATCGTATTCCTGCTTGCTGATGGCATCCGCCTCGACCAGCGGTTTGTAACGCGATATGTCGGCACCGGCCTTGGCTAGTGATGCTTGCGCGCTGGCTAACTGTGCGCGGGCGCTTTCCAGGCTGGCGAGGTAGGTGGCATCTTCCAGCTGGTACAGCGCCTGCCCCGCCTGAACGTAGCTGCCTTCCTTGAACAAGCGTTTTTTGAGGATGCCGCCAACCTGCGCGCGCACATCGGCAGAACGGAAGGATTCCAGACGCCCCGGCAGATCAGCGCTGACAAGAATGTCCTGCGGGTGCACCGTCACCACCCCCACCACAGGCGCGGGCGCCTGACCGCCGCCACCGTGACCGCCTCCGCCGCCGCCCGCCTTCTGCGCGGAACCTCCGTCCTTACCGCAGGCCGACAAAGCCAGTGCCGCCGCAACAGCCAGCACCGCTGCACAGAGCGTCCGGGAAGCATGCAAATTCATTTTTCTTGTCTCCAATCCATCAATCCATATTTCGTAATCAGCTGTCCGCCGGACAAGCATCCCGCAGAACCGATACGGCCAATGCGCGCCGTCCATCACGCTTTGCAGATCCGAATTCCCAGACAGAAATCACTGAAAAATGCAGGCATATCGGAACTCCGCAAACAACATACGACGAGGCGATCATTTTTTCAAACGGTCGCAATTATACATTCATGCTTGTATGTTGCGTACATTCTTTTCTATAATCACGGCGTTTTTTACAGGAAAAAGCCACACACGAGACGCTATGAAACGAACCAAAGCCCAGGCCTTGCAGACCCGAGAGCATCTGATGTTGGCCGCCCTTGACGTCTTCCATCGCCACGGTGTCTCACGCGCATCGCTGAACGAAATTGCGCAAGCGGCCGGCATGACGCGCGGCGCGCTGTACTGGCATTTTAAGAACAAGGAAGCGTTGTTCGAGGCGCTTTTTCAGCATCTTTTTGACGACCTGGGGCAAAAACTCGATGCCGATATTCGCCACAGCACACCCAATATGCTGGAAAATGTGCGCCTGGCGCTGATTAATCACTTCGAGCGCATTCTGCACAATGAAAACCACCGCAAGTTTTGCCATATTCTGCACCTGATGTGCGAGCACACCGTACAGAACGAGAGCATCATTACGCTGATGCGCCGTTACCAGCAGATGTGGCGGCAACTCATCCACGACGCCCTGAAGCTTTGCGTCGCACAGGGTTCGTTGCCCAAAAATCTTGATGTCGATCTGGCGACCGTGTATTTCAAATCCACCGTCTTCGGACTGACGCACCAATGGCTGCTGGCGCCCGAGCGATTCAGCCTGGACATTACCGCCGCCCGCATCACCGACGCCACCATCGACACCTTGCAAAACAGTCTCGCCTTACGCCGGCCCGAATGAACCCGAATGGAGCAAGCCCTCCCGCCGCATGCGCCGGAGGGCCAGACGAAGCCGGTTGTTCCGGCAATCCACCGGCTGCAAAATGCTTGCAATAGTTGTCAAAATGCCCCTTACAAGGTCAAGATCAAGGCACAGATCACCCCGCCAACCCCTACGAGTTTCCGCCCATGAACACCATTACCCTTTACCACAACCCCAAATGCAGCACCTCGTGCAAGGCACTGGCGCTGCTGCGCGAACGCGGCATTGAGCCGGTCATCGTCGAATACCTGAAAACGCCGCCCAGCCATGCAGAATTGGCGGCCATAGCCGCTGCGATGGACGGCCCGCCGGAAATGCGCGTGCGTTCCCTGCTACGAACCAAGCAGCCTGAATATCTGGCGCAGGGACTGGACAACCCGGCACTGAGCGAAGCGCAATTACTGGATGCCATGCTGGCTACGCCGGTGCTCATCAACCGCCCCATCCTCGTCACGCCCAAAGGAGCGCGTCTCGGCCGCCCGCTGGAGCGCATTCTGGAAGTGCTGCCCTGAAGCCCTTGTAAACAGGGCATTTCCGAAGGGGTGCCCGGAAACGCCCTATCCACGCGGGTTGCAGCGGGGTGCTGCGAAAGCTTAGTAGCAGCCCAACTTCGCCAAAAGACAAGGCGGCAAGCTGCAAGCAGTGCACCTAGTACGGCAAAGCCAGGCCAACACAACAACGCCGTGTTTTGGCAAAGAAAGGCGCTATCTTCAGAGGGGTGCCCTGAAGCCCTTGTAAACAGGGCATCTCCGAAGGGGGTGCCCGGAGATGCCCTATCCACGCGGGTTGCAGCGAGGTGCTCCGAAAGCTTAGTAGCGGCTCAACTTTGCTAAAAGACAAGGCAGCAAGCTGCCAGCAGTACACCTAGTACGGCAAGGCCAGGCCAACACAGCAACGCAGTGTTTTGGCAAAGGAAGACGTTATCTTCAGAGGGGTGCCCTGAAACCCTTATAAACAGGGCGTCTCCGAAGGGAGTGCCCGGAAATGCCCTATCCACGCGGGTTTCAGCGGCATGCCCCGACGGCATGCCGTACCCGCTGCCACCCGGTTCAGGCGCTTCAGGCGCGCCGTGCTGCGCTCACGCCTTTCACGTCCCGCAAAGCCGCCAGCAGGCGGGGAAACTGGCCGGCATGACTGATTTCGACGGTGAATTTCATACGTGCCACACCGCGTCTGGACTGGGTATTTACGGCGATGACGTTGATTTTCTCGCGCATAAAGGTTTCCGAAACATCGCGCAAAAGCCCCTGCCGATCGCCGGCTTCGACGATGAGATCGGCGGCAAACAGATGGCCGGTCTCGCCGCCCCATTCCGTTTCAATCACACGCTCCGGATGCATCGCCTCCATATGCGCAAAATTGGGGCAATCGGCACGGTGGATCGATACGCCCTTGCCGCGCGTCACAAAGCCCACGATCGGGTCCGGCGGTGTTGGCTTGCAGCAGCCGGCTATTTGCGTCATCAGCCGGTCAATGCCGACAATCAGGATGCCTTTATCAGCAATCCCCTTGGCTTTGGCCTTCTTGACGGCAACTTCATCCGGCGCCTCATCGCCCGCCAAGGCTTCGCCGCGCACGGCCGTCTGGAGCTGGCGCAGGCCAAGATCGCCGCGCGCCAGGCCGGCAAGCAGATCGTCCGTTTTGGCAAACCCGAGCTTCTGCGCCAGTTCATCAAGCTTGACGTTCGTGCTGCCCATGCGCTGCAACTCGCGCGTCAGAATAGCGCGTCCCTCAGTCAGCGTCTCTTCGTATTCGCGCGCGGAAAACCATTGACGCACCTTGACGCGCGCCCGATGCGTCAGCAGGTAACCGAGCGCCGGGTTGAGCCAGTCACGCGAAGGCCCGCCCTGTTTGGTAGCAATAACTTCGACCCGCTGGCCGGTTTCCAGCGGCGTATTGAGCGTCACCAGGGCGCCGTTGATTTTGGCGCCGCGGCAACGATGTCCCAGGTCGGTATGAACACGGTAGGCAAAATCGACAGGCGTTGCGCCGCGCGGCAAATCGACGACACGGCCTTGCGGCGTCATCACATAAATCGTCTCGTCGAGCGCCGCCTCCTTGTAATGGCGCACCCAATCGGAAGCGTCGGCAACTTCGTCCTTCCAGGTCAGCAGTTGCCGCAGCCAGGCAATCTTCTCGTCGTAACTGCCCTGCCCGCCCGACTTGCTGCCTTCCTTGTAACGCCAGTGCGCCGCCACACCCAGCTCGGCGTGTTTATGCATCTCCTGCGTACGGATCTGCACTTCCAGTGCGCGCCCATCCGGGCAATGCACGGCGGTGTGCAATGAACGATAGTTGTTCGCCTTGGGGTTGGAAATGTAATCGTCAAACTCCTTGGGAATCGGCGACCACAGGTTATGCACCAGGCCGAGCACCGTATAACAGTCCTTGACGCTCTGAACGATCACACGCAGCGCGCGCACGTCGTACACCTCGGAAAAATCGAGGCTCTTTTTCCGCATTTTGTTCCAGATGCTGTAAATATGCTTCGGGCGGCCGTATACCTCGACATCCTCGACGCCCATCGCCGCCAGTTCATGCCGCAGGCGCGCAATGGCATCAACAATGAACTGCTCACGCTCGGCACGCTTCTCATCGAGCTGCTTGGCAATTTTTTTATATATATCGGGATGCAGGAAGCGGAAGGACAAATCCTCCAGTTCCCATTTCAGCTCCCAGACCCCGAGACGATTGGCCAGCGGCGAATAGAGCGCCAACGTCTCGCGCGCCACCTGCACGCGCAAAGGATCCGCCGCGGCCGCATAGTACCGCAGCGTCTGCGTGCGAGAAGCCAGCCGCAGCAGAACAACGCGGATATCCTCGACCATTGCCAGCAGCATTTTGCGCAATACCTCGACCTGCGCTTTTAGTTCAGCCGTATTCTGCGCGCCGTCTTCCTGCGAATGCGCAACGAATCCATGGGTAATCGGCCGCAAACGATGCAGCTGGGAAATGCCGCCGACGAGCTGGGCGACGGCTGCGCCGAAACGCTCACCGACCTCCTCCAACCCCTGCGCCTGGTACGCCGGCACGGCAAACAGCAACGCGGCGATGCGCGTATCGGCATCGAGCCGCAGGCCGACCAGAATCAACGCCATCCCCAGCGCATGGCGCCAGGCGCCTTCGCCGCTGCCGAGCGTCTGTTCCTGGTAAATCGAGCGGGCAAACTCGGCCGCTGCACGCACTCTCGCGGCATCCTCATCCGGCAAACCATCGCTCAGGGTTTGCAATGAATGCTCAAAATCGCTCTGCGCGGCAACGGAATGGGTAACGGAAACCATGCAACGATTATATCGTTGCCGCTAACTATAATGCTATGCAATACGGGCAAGCCCAACACCATCAATGCTGAACTTCGTTTCTGTCCGGCAGAATGGTTGAATCCGCTTTATCCACCCAATCCACCATCAAGGAGACACCATGAAAGCGCATTCCTTCGCCCCGCAACGTCAAACACTGCTCACCGCCCTGCTTGGCGGTTTCTGCCTGTTTGCGCCGTGGTCGGTTTATGCCGCCGAAGCCCGCCTCGGGCACGGTTTTACCGAGCAGCATCCGCGCGGACTGGCAATGGCACGCTTTGCCGCCGATGTCGCAAAAGCGACAAACGGCCAGGTCAAAATCAAGGTCTTCGCCAACTCCTCGCTCGGCTCCGAAGAAAAGATGCTGCAATCCGTGCAAAGCGGCGTACAGGAGTTCTACCTCGGTTCGCTCGCGCCCTTCTCCGTGCGTAAAAAGGAACTGCAAATTTTCGATTTTCCTTTCCTCTTTTCCACTGATGCCGAAGTCGCCAAAGTGCTCGACGGCCCCGTCGGCCAAAAACTGCTTGACAGCCTGGCCGATACCGGGCTGATCGGTCTGAGCTGGGCAGGCGGCGCCTTTCGCAATATCGCCAACAGCAAACGCCCGATCACAAAGTTTGAAGATCTCAAAGGGTTAAAAATCCGCGTCATGCAAAGCCCCGTTGCGATCGAAAGCTTTAAAGCCATGGGGGTTAACGCCACGCCGATGGCTTATGCCGAAGTATTCACCGCGTTGGAAATTCATGCCATCGACGGACTGGAGCATCCGCCTGTCGATATGCTCCAGAACCGCATCTTTGAAGTGCAGAAATACCTCGCCATTTCGCACCACGTCTACACCCCCGTCTCGCTCGTCGTCTCCAAGAAATGGTTTTCCACCCTAACTGCCGATCAGCAGGCCGCCATCCGCAAGGCCGCGATCAGCGCGCGCGACTTTCAGCGCGCCGAAGAAATCCGGCAAACCAAAGATGCCGTCAGCCAGTTGCAGGCTAAGGGGATGACCGTTACCGAACTGGGGCCGCAGGAACTGGAAAAAATGCGACAGGCAGTCAAGCCGGTCATCGAAAAATTCTCATCGAGTATCGGCGACGATTACGTCAAGGGCTTTTACGCAGAAGTCACCAAAGCCCGGCAGGCCCAATAACCCAGCCCCGCCAGCCCGCGTATTTAGGGCATCTCCGAGGGGTATGCCCTGAAGCCCGTGTAAACAGGGCATCTCCGAGGAGTATGCCCTGAAACCCCTGTAAACAGGGCATCTCCGGGCAGGCGCTCTGAGATGCCCTATCCACACGGACTCCACCAGTAGCCTGATCAGCGGTGCAAAGAAACCCCGCAACGAAAACCGGCGGACACGCGGTGGCCCGGAGCAGAACTTACGCCGATTCGGCCACGCCCGCCTGATGCGCCTGTTTGTCCGCCCAGTAGCTGGAGCGCACGAGCGGCGCGCAGGCGGCACCGGAAAAGCCCATTTTCATGGCCTCCGCTTCGTACATGGCAAAGGTTTCCGGCCTCACATAACGCAGCACCGGCAAATGGTGCGACGAAGGCGCCAGGTATTGGCCGATCGTCAGCATCTCAACATCATGCGCCCGCAAGTCGCGCATCACTTCGAGGATTTCTTCGTCGGTCTCGCCCAACCCGACCATCAGCCCGGACTTGGTGGTGACCTGCGGGTAGCGCGCCTTGAATGCCTGAAGCAGCCGCAGCGAATGCGCATAGTCGGCGCCGGGGCGCGCCTGGCGGTACAAGCGCGGCACGGTTTCGAGATTGTGGTTGAGGACATCGGGCAGACTATGGCTTAACGCTTCGAGCGCCGTATCCAGCCGCCCGCGAAAATCGGGCACCAGCGTTTCAACCAGCGTCTCCGGCGATGCGCCGCGCACGGCGGCAACGACATCGGCAAAATGGCCGGCGCCGCCGTCACGCAGATCGTCGCGGTCAACGCTGGTGATGACGACGTAACGCAGCCGCAAATGCGCCACGCTGCGCGCCAGACTGGCCGGTTCCTGCGGATCGGGCGGCAGCGGCCGGCCGTGGCCGACATCACAGAACGGGCAACGGCGCGTGCAGATGTCGCCGAGAATCATGAAGGACGCCGTGCCGCGCCCAAAACATTCTCCGATATTCGGACAGGCGGCTTCTTCACAAACGGTATGCAGGTTCTGCTCACGCAGCATCCGCTTGATTTCGCCGAAGCGGCCGGCATCGTTGCCAGCCTTGGTGCGAATCCAGGCCGGTTTGCGTAGCGGCTCGCCGGTGCGCACCACTTTGACCGGAATGCGCGCCAGCTTTTGCTCACGCCGCTCCTTGACGGGCGCAGGGAGGATGTTTTCGTTCATGCCGCTTCCTGGGTGTTTTGCCGCTTTTGCCATGTTCGCGGTTCGTACAATACGACTTGAACTAAAGCCGGCGCGATACGGGGCGCCGCGCCCTTATTTCGGGCACTTTCCCGTGCATTTCGGCGGTCTCGTTCGGCTGCGGTTTGCGCAATCATCGTGATCTAGATCTGTTGTGGTTTCTGTCTGTGTGGCAAAGATGTATCCGTCGACATTGGCAGTGTGCTACAGCGCTGGAGATATTTGACGGTACGGATTTTCGGACATTTCACATTTCGTTTTTGGCGGAGTTCGATCGTGAAGCCTGACCTTCAGACAGTCTGTTCAGCCATCAGTTCGCACTGCAAGTGCGCGGCGAGCCGCTCGGCGGCTTCGCTCCATGTAGGGCAAGGATCGGCATGATCCGCAATTCGGGTCACTTTCAGCCCTTCATAACCACAGGGATTAATGGCCGTAAAGGGCGTCAGATCCATATCCACATTGAGGCTCAGACCATGATAGCTGCAACCGTGCCGGATGCGCAGGCCGAGCGAAGCGATCTTCTCCGGCCCGTTTTCCGTATTGAGATAAACGCCGGGCGCACCCTGCCGCCGTCCGGCATGGATACCGTATTCACCCAGCAGGTCGATCATCGCCTGCTCGATACGACTGACGAAATCGCGGACGCCCAGACCGCGCCGGTTCAGATCGATGAGCAGATAAATAACGGCCTGACCGGGACCGTGATAGGTAATCTGGCCGCCGCGATCGGCACGAATCATTTCGATGCCGTTATCAAACAGCCGGTGTTCGGGTTTGCCCGCACGCCCCAGGGTATAGACCGGCGGATGCTCGCAGAGCCAGAGTTCATCGGGGGTTTGCGGCACACGGGCGGCGGTGAAGTCGATCATCGACTGCCAGGCGTCCCGGTATTCGATGCGCCCCAGCCTGCGCACCCTGATGGGCAGGCAGGTCAGCGGAGCGGCAGACATGGCGGATATGGCAGAGCGCCGGCGGAAACGACGTTCGCCTACAGAACGACCTTGATCAGCGGGTGGCCGGACAGCTCGCGGTACAGTGCGTCGAGCTGCGCCTTCGACGTGGCGTTGATCGTACAGGTCAGGCTGAGATAGTTCCCTGCGGAAGAGGCGCGCGTCACCATCGTAGCGCCGTCGAAATCCGGTGCATGGCGCCGCACGATCTCCAGCACGGCCGGCGCCAGTGCGTCGTCGGCACGTCCCATGATCTTGAGCGGAAAAGCGCAGGGAAATTCGAGCAGGGTATCTGCCGGCGCCTGGTCGGATGTCGCAGGATTCGCAGGATTCGCAGAGTTCGCAGGGGTCGTATCGGTCGTCATGGTCATGAGGGAGCGGAAACACTATTCAGGGCAATGGATTCCGACGAATCTCGTCGTTCAGAAAATCATCGTACCAAGCGTGCATCCGGCGCATCAGCGGCCCTGGCTTGCCGGCATTCTCGCCCCGACCGACCGGATGCCCGTCGAGCGTCGTAATGGCCAGCACGCCTTTGCTGGACGAAGTGCGCCAGAGTTCATCGGCCGTGCGCATTTCGGCTTCGCTGATGGCGCGGATTTGGTGGGGCACGCCATGCTGTACGGCAAGTTCGAGCACGACATCGTAGGTGGTGCCGGGCAGCATGTAGTGATCCTTGGGCGGCGCCAGAATGATGCCATTCTGGACGATAAAAATATTTGAAGAAGCCCCTTCGCTCAGATAACCGTCGCGAAGCAGGATAGCCTCGTCGCACCCGGCCTCGGCAGCGGCCTGGCGTGCCAGCACATTGGGCAACAGGGCAAGCGTTTTCAGGTCACAGCGTCCCCAGCGAATATCGGCAACGGTCATCGCCTTGAGGCCGGCTTCGCGCTGCCGTGCACTCGGCTCGGCCAGCGGCGCGGCAAAGAGAAACACCGTAGGCGATGATGCTTCCGGAAACGGCATGTCGCGGCATGTGCCCGCACCGCGCGTGATCTGGAGATAAAGCGACTGGTTATCCCAGGGCGCGGCATCGACTAGAGAGCGGATGATTTCCACCCATGCCGCGCGGGGATGCGGGTTGGGCAGGCGGATGCCGTCGAGCGAACGCTGCAGGCGATCGAGGTGCGCGTCGAGCCGGAATGGGCGGCGCGCAAAAACCGGAATGAGTTCATACACGCCATCGGCGTAAAGAAACCCGCGATCCAGCGGCGAGATACGTGCCTGTGAAAGCGGCAGGTACTCACCGTTCAGATAGCACGGCGCTTCCGGCGCCGCCTGTTCGCGTGGCGGCATTTCACTGGAACCAGAGCAGAATGGCATCGATCAGGCGGCCGAAGAAACCAGCCGGCTCGACGGATTCCTGCGCGGCGACCGCGTATTCACCGTAAGGTTTGCCATCAAGGCTGACTTTGAGCACGCCAACGGTTTGCCCTTGCGTGACGGGAGCGACCAGCGGTTTTTGCGGCACAAACTCGGAGGTCAGCTTCTGCGCCAGCCCGCGCGGAACGGCGACGACGAATTCATCGGCAAAGCCGGCCTTGACGCTGTTCTGCGCGCCTTTCCAGAGGCGCGGCGTCGCCAGCGGCTCGCCCTTGGCCTGCAACTTCACCACTTCGTAAGCCTGGAAGCCGAAATTGAGCAGCTTGAGTGATTCGCGCTCGCGCACTTTTTCCGATGCCGTGCCGAGCACGATGGCGATCAGACGGCGGGAATCGCGCTTGGCCGAGGAAATCAGACAATAACCGGCAGCGTCGGTATGGCCGGTCTTGACGCCGTCGACGCTGGGGTCAAGCCAGAGCAGGCGGTTGCGGTTGGGTTGGGTAATCTTGTTGTAGTGGAATTCCTTGAGCGAGTAATACTTGGCGTATTCTTCCGGGAAGTCGCGCAGCAGCGCCATCGTCAACCGGGCAAGATCACTGGCTGTTGTGTAATGCTGCGGATCGGGCATGCCGGCGGCGTTGCGGAAACTGCTGCCGGTCATGCCGAGGCGCTTGGCTTCCTCATTCATCTTCTGGGCAAAATTTTCCTCGCTGCCGGCCACGGCTTCGGCCAGCGCCACGGAAGCGTCATTGCCGGACTGGACGATCATGCCTTTGATCAGGTCTTCCACCGGAACCTGCGTATTGACCCGGAGGAACATGCGCGAGCCTTGTGATCGCCAGGCTTTTTCCGACACCATGATGCTTTGGTCGAGTTTGAGCGACCCTTGCCGGATCGCGGCAAAGACCAGATAGGCCGTCATCAGCTTGGTCAGCGAAGCGGGTTCCAGCCGCTCGTCCGGGTTTTGCGCGGCCAGCGTTTGGCCGGAAGCATATTCGACAAGCAGCCAGGCCTTGGCATCCAGCGTCGGCGGGACGGGCGCTTGCTGGGCGGCGGCGAAAATGGGGAAAAACAGTAGGCAGAAAAATAGGCGAAGCATGCGCATGGGAATGATTCGATCAGGTTGAAAGACAGCGCCGATTATAGCCAAGCGCCCGCTTTGTGTCTGACTGTGCGCCGCCCTTGATCGTCTCCATGACGGCCGATACGGCCTGACGCCGCTTTCGACAAGCGAGTGAAAAGGATGCATTCCCCGCAGCGGCGCACCGGATATCCGGTTCATATCCGGCTTATATCCGCTTTCATTGGCTGGGCGATCAAGCCGATAAATCGGGCCGGATTTTGCGCTTCACCTGTACATCACGCCGCCGCCCGATTCTTCCACCGCGTCTGCGGGGAAAAACCGGGCGGGTCACTCAGGCGTATTCAGGAATGTTCCGGCTCGGCACAAATCAGCGCGGCGCAGGCGGCGTATTTTCAGCCGGCGTCTGCGGCGGTCGCCCGTTTTTGCCGCCCGGCTTGCCGCCGCCACGACGACCGGGTCGATCGCAATCCAAGCCGTGTCGGTCGCTACGTTCCTTGAGGAAGAGGCGGACTTTTTCTTTCTGCCCCGGACTAAGCGCGTCATACACCGACAGCCAGCGTTCGCGCACAACCTCGTGCTGTTTCCGCCCTTCTGCACGCAGATCGTCCATGCGTTTGGCAATCACGCGCAGATCAGCATCCGGCTGATTGAGCATTGCGGCAATTTCCTCATGATGCTTGCGGAAGCGTTCGCGGCCGCCATCGAAGCTCTCTCTGGAGAATTTCAGGGCCTCCTGCCAGAGCGCTTCCTGCTTGGCGTCGAGCTTCAGTTCGTCGTGCAGGCGCGGGCTGAAGCCGAAGTTCAATCCCACTCCCAATCCCATGCCGTGATGGCGCGGGCCGTCGTGGCGATGGTGGAAGCCCGGGCCGCCGTCACAGCGGGCTTCGCCTTGACCGCAGGGCGGGTCGGCAAAAACAGCGGCGGATAGTCCGAGAGAAAGCGCCAGGGCAGCGAGCCGCTGCGGTGTTTTAGCAGAAAAGCAAGGTTTGCGAGGTCTCGTATTCATACGTTTTCGGCTCCTTAGGTTGATTGGCCGGCATATACACATTCCGTTGCCGGGACAATGGCATTATCCGGACGATGGCATTGCAAATGATTTCATGGCCGGGCGCGAACGTTTCAAATTGTTTCGGATGCCTTCGGCAAACTCCGCCACGTCATACAATGCCGGACACGCCCTATGGCTCATGCCGCACTCCGGGGTTTTCCATGTTTTTCTTGCTCACGTCTGCGTGCCGCGCCATCAATTCAAGGTATGAAAAAAATCCTGCTCATCGACGATGATCCCGAACTGCGCCGGCTGCTGGCGACTTTCCTCGGCCGGCATGGCTACGACACCCTGCTGTTACCGAATACGCAGCAGCTCGACGCGTTTCTGGCGCGCTACCAGCCGCACCTGATCGTTCTCGATCTGATGCTGCCTGGCGAAGACGGCCTGGCCGCTTGCCGCCGCCTGCGCCAGCGGGGAGAAGCGACTCCCATCATCATGCTGACAGCACGCGCCGAACCGGTTGATCGGGTGTTGGGGCTGGAAATCGGTGCTGACGATTACCTCGGCAAACCGTTCGACCCGCGCGAACTGGTCGCGCGCATCGAGGCCGTGCTACGGCGCGGCAGCCGGCCAGCCGCAGCGCCGGTCGAGGCAACAGGCGTTTTCCGCTTCGGCGGGTGGGAATTCGACCGCGCCGCGCGTTGCCTGTCACGCGCGGGCAGAACCGTTGCGCTGACCAGCGGCGAATTCGCCCTGCTCAACGTCCTCATCGGCCGCGCCGGTTGCCCGATGAAGCGTGAGCGCCTGCTGGAGATGACGCGCGGTGAGGAAAGCGCCTCGTTCGACCGCGCCATCGATGTGCAGATCCATCGCCTGCGCCGCCTGATCGAAACCGACCCAACACAACCGCGCTACCTGCAGACGGTATGGGGCGTCGGTTATGTTTTTATGCCCGACTGCAGCGATGGCAGCGATGCCGGCGATCGTGGTCATCGTGGCGAAGGCAAAGACGGCGTGGAAAACGGCGCTGCGCCGGAGGCCACCACATGAACGGATTACGACAATTCTTCGATTCGCTGGCGGGACGCACGCTGTTACTGGTGCTGGCGGTCGTCGCCGTCGCCGAGATTGCGACCTTCTCGCTATTTTTTCAGCAGGGGCGAAAATCGCACGGCCACCAGACGGCGCGCAATGTTGCCGGTCAGGTGCGTTTGTTGCAATCGCTGCTGCCGGGGCTGGACGTGCACGCGCGGCAGCGCCTGGAGGCAGCCGCCCCCGGTGAACAATGGCTGCAGTTGCGCCCCGATGGAACGGAAGTGCCGCCCGATACGCCGGCTTTCGGCTTTGCGCAGGGGCTGGGCGAGCGTGTCGGGCAGATTCTCGGCGAACCTATTCAACTGCGCCAGGCCGGGCAGGCGCGCAGCAACCTGTGGATCGGTTTTGCGGCCGGCGGCGAGCGCTGGTGGCTGATCCTGCCGCCGCCGCGCTTCCGGCCACGCGGCATGCCGCCCGACCTGTGGCTGAAACTGGGCGTGGCGTTATCTGCCTTATCGCTCATCGCTGGACTGTTCGTGCGCGGCATCGTCGGCCCGCTGCGCCGGCTCGATGCGGCGGTGACGGCGGCAGGCGATGGCCGGGCGCATACAGTCATCCCACAGGGGCCGCGGGAAGTGCGCCATCTGGCCGAGCATCACAACGCCATGCAGGCGCAACTGACGCAGGCCGAGGCCGAACAGCGCGAAATGCTGGCCGGCCTGACGCACGATCTGCGCGCACCGCTGGCGAGAATGCGCGTGCGCGCCGCCCTGCTTGAGGGAGACGGCGAACGTGCCGGTCTGGAACGCGACATTGAGGACATGGACCGGATTGTCGGCCAATGCCTGTCTTTTCTACGCAGCGCCCCACCCCACAATGGAAACGGGAATACAGAAGCTTCAGCAGAAAAAAATTGTGCGCCGCTCGTTCTGGCTGACGCCGTCAGCGATGAAGTGGCGCGGCAGCGCGAACTTGGGCGTCCGGTGACGATGAAGGTGGATGCCGCCGCCGTATCCTGCGCCGTAGCGATCGACCACGGCAGTCTGCATCGTCTGCTCGACAATCTGATCGACAACGCCCTGCAATACGGGGAACCGCCGGTTGAAGTGACGCTGACGGCAGAAGCCGCAGGCATGGCAGAGCGCAGGAAAGGCAAAGCGATGCCGGCGGCGGAAACAGTTGAAGCGCCTGAAACGGTGATACTGTGCATCAGCGATCATGGCCGCGGCATTCTCCCTGAGCAGCGCCGGCGCGCCTTCGAGGCTTTCGCCCAGATTGACCCGGCGCGCGCCACGCGCGGCAGCTGCGGACTGGGGCTGGCGATCGTCCGCCGCATCGTCGAAGGCTGCGGCGGCCAAATTTCGCTTGGCGAAGCGGCCTCCGGCGGGCTGGCGGTGAGCATGCGTTTTCCGGCGCGGCCGCCAGAAGCCTGAAACGTGCAAATTAGGCGCTTCGCGCCCGACACCCAACCGACCCTTCTGGAACCCGCGTGGATTGGGCATTTGCGGGCAGGCACCTCTGGAGCCCTTATAAATAAAGGGCTAGCGGGCATGGGTGCCCGGAGATGCCCTAAATACACGGGCTTCAGGCCACCTCTTTTTGGAGATGCGCCTGCGCTTCCACTCCAGCGTTTTTCCAATTCTCCCTCTGTGGGAAGATGCCCCGAAACCCGCGTGGATAGGGCGTTTGCGGGTAAGGTCCCCGGAGATGCCCTGTTTACGCGGGCTAGCGGGCAGGCTCACTGAAACTAAAAACAAAATTGCCACAGCCTGCGCGCTGACTTCCACCCACGAGACTTCTCTTGATGCCGTTGCGCTGAGCGGCAGCGCGCCCCGCTGACTTTCTTTGCCTTGCCAAAGAAAGTCAGCAAAGAAAGGCGACCCCAAGGCGCAGAAAACCCCTTGCCGCGGGTTGCTTGTCGGCGGGCTTGATAACTCGCTTACGCTCAAACAATCAAGCCCTTGTTCCCGCGAAGCTATCCCGCGCCTTTCTGAAATAGCGGCTTCCTTTGCCAACATACTGCGTTGGCTTCGCCTTGCCGTACTACTTGTACTGTCTGCGGCTCGCCGCCTTGTCTTTTGGCAAAGTCGAGCCGCTATGAGGCTTTCTGGGCACACTTCTAAACCCCACGTGGATAGGGCGTTTCCCCGGTACCCCTTCTGAAGCCTTTATGGATAGGCCATTTCCTGGCAGGCACCTCTGGAACCCTTATAAATAAAGGGCTTCAGGGCATAGACGCCGGAGATGCCCTAAATACATGGGCTTCAGGCCACCTCTTTTTGGAGATACGCCTGCGCTTTTGCACCCGCGTTTTTTTCAATTTTCCCCTGTCGGGAAGATGTCCGTGCATAAAGGGTTTCAGAGGGTTGGTCGGGTACGATGTTCCGGTTTATGTTTTTTGATTCTCTGAACCCCTTTCTTTACGGGGACCTCCGGGCATTTTATGTTTTCTACCCTGTTTTTACGGATTTCAGAGGAGTGTTCTAGAAGCTTAATAGCGGCTTAACTTTGCCAAAAGACAAGGCGGCGAGCCGCTGACAGTACGAGTA
>CALAIL010000023.1 GCA_937923255.1 uncultured Propionivibrio sp.
CTTTGGCGAGGCAAAGAAAGTCAGCGGGGTGCGCTGCCGCTCAGCGCAACGGCATTAAGAGAAGTTTCTTGGGGGGAAAGTCAGCGCACAGACCTTGGCAATTCAATTCCTATATTTAAAGTGTCTCAGGGCACCTGCCCGCTAGCCCACGTATTTAGGGCATCTCCGGCACCCCTGCCTGCCAGCCCTTTATTTATAAAGGTTTCAGAGGTGCCTATCTGGAAGCCCTTTATTGATAAGGGTTCCAGAGGCGCCTGCCCGGAGATGCCCTATTCACGCGGGGTTGCGGGCAGACCTTGGTTAAATCTGCCGCCAGTCGCAGCCGGATTCCTGGTCGGCAACGCCGATCCAGTCCGCCGTGCAGTTCAGCACCTCCGCCAGTGCAGCGGCAGCCAGTTTAGGGCGATTGCTTTCCTCGCTCAGATGCGCGGCAACGACGTGCCGCAACCGGCCTTGCTCGATGCGCTCCAGCAGCTCCGCCGCCTGGTGATTGCCAAGATGACCGTAATCGCCGGCAATGCGCTGCCTGAGAACAAACGGATAGCGTGAAGCGGCCAGCAGATCGGCATCATGGTTGCATTCCAGTACAAGCGCATCGCATTTTTTCAGCATGGCGATGATATGCGCCGTGACTGTGCCGCAATCGGTCAGTACGCCCAGTTGCACATCGCCGTCGGAAAAAACGAACTGTACGGGTTCGCGCGCATCATGCGGTACAGGAAACGGCTGAATATGCAGGTCATTAATGGCAAACGGACGGTGACTGTCGATCAGCCGATGTTTCGGCAAACGCCCGCCCGCATCGGGCAGTGCGATATGCGTACCATGCGTGAGAAAAACAGGGATGCCGAAACGGCCGCAAAAACCGGCGACGCCATGCAGATGATCACTGTGTTCATGCGTCACCAGCACGGCGTCGATATCTTCAGGCGCCAGGCCCAAACGCGCCAGGCGCGTCAGCGTCACACGCGTAGAAAAACCGCAGTCGACCAGAATGCGCGTCGCGCCGGACTCGACAACCAGCGCATTGCCTCGGCTGCCGCTGCCCAGCGAGGCAAAGCGCATCACTTCAACTGTTCAAAGAGCAGGCGGATGATCTGTTTGGCCGTATCACTTTGATCTGCGCCCCCCTCACCAGAGAGCACCTGCACGGTCGTCGCCGCGCCGACGGTTTTCACCTGAATGCGATACGCCGTTTGTTGCGGCGGCGCAGAGGAACGCCAGAACGCCAGCTTGGAGAGCAGGCCACCATCGGGTTTATTACGCTCCGCCGCCTCCGGATCGACATAGCGAACGAAGTACAGGCCGTTCGAACGATCGCGATCTTCGACGGTAAAGCCGACGCGGTCGAGCGCCAGCCCGACGCGCCGCCATGCCCGATCAAACGCTTCCTGCATTTCCAATGTTCCGGCACCGCCGTCCTTCACCAGCCGGACACGTTCGGGAATGTTCGCCTTGGCGGCAGCCAGCTCTGTTTCAGCACGTTTCTGATCCGACCCCAGACGCACCATCAGGCGGCGCAACATTTCGGCTTCCAGATCCGGATCGGCCGGACGCGGCTGCCAGCGGGTCGTATCCCGTCCCTCCGTCGTAAAAATTTCATACATGCCGCGATGGCTGATGAAAATATCGGTCGTCCCCGGCTCACTCCCCGGTTCCAGACGGGTGCGGAATTTATCCCGCTCCGGCGTCGAATAGAGCGAATCGAGCACCTTGCCCAGCATGTTGCGAATAAAATCCTGGTTGATCTTGGCGCGGTTTTCCGCCCAGTCGGTTTCCATCACCCCCGCTTCGGGTCGCTCGACATTGATGACAAAGCCGATTTCCCGCCAGAAATCCTTGATCTGATCCCAGAGTTTATCCGGCGACTCGGCAACAACCAGCCAGCGCTGACTCCCCGAACGTTCGATGCGGATTTTTTCCACATTCGGCAACACCTCGCTCGGTTGTCCCACAGCGCGCTCACTCGCATACTGCGAAAAAGTCGTCGCGCCGCGCCCGTTTTCGGGAATGACGTAACGATTATCGCGCGTCGGCGAAGTCAGATCCGGGGGAATTTCAAGGGGCGACACCTTGTTCGATGAGGCCGATTTGTAATCAATTTTTTTCGTTTCGAACTGGAATGTGCTGCAACCGGCGAGAATCCCGGCCGCAGCATAAAGCGCAACACGCGACACAACAACTTTCATCGAAAAAATCCTGAAAAAATTAGGCAAGTAGGCCGGCCTGCCGCAAGGCGGCACGGACACGCTCATGGCACTCGGGCGAAAGCGGCGTTAGCGGCAGACGGATACCGTCCGCCGGGGCCAGTCCGATTTCCTTGCACGCCCACTTGACCGGGATCGGATTGGCCTCACAGAAAAGCTGGCGATGCAGACCGTGCAGGCGGAAATGCAATTCGCGCGCTTTGGCGAGATCGCCTTGCAGCGCTGCCGCACACATTTCGTGCATCAGACGCGGCGCAACGTTCGCCACCACGGAAATATCCCCTTTACCGCCCATCAGCATCAAAGCAATCGCCGTAGCGTCATCGCCGCTATACACCGCGAAATCCTTTGGCGCACGGGCGATCAGCTCACAGCCGCGGTCGAAATTGCCGGTTGCATCCTTGACGCCGACGATGTTGGGAATCTGCGCCAGGCGCAACGTCGTGTCATTGGACAGATCGGCGACCGTACGCCCCGGCACGTTGTAAAGGATGAGCGGAATGTCGACCGCTTCGGCAATCGTCCTGAAATGGCGATACATCCCTTCCTGTGTCGGCTTGTTGTAATAAGGCGCGACAGAAAGCGCCGCATCGGCGCCGACCTTTTTGGCGTACTCGGTCAGGTCAATGGCCTCCGCAGTCGAATTGGCGCCCGTACCGGCAACGACGGGGATTCGCCCGGCGGCCTGCTCTACCACGACTCTGATCAGCTCATGATGTTCATCGAAATTGACCGTCGGCGACTCGCCTGTCGTGCCGACCACGACAATGGCGTCGGTCCCTTCCTTGACATGGTGGTCGACCAATTGCCGCAATGATGCAAAATCCAGACTACCGTCTTCAAGCATCGGCGTAATCAGCGCAACAAGAGATCCCGTAATCATCTTCATGACAAGCTCCCGTAGGTTCGAGTCGATAATTCTAACCGAAGGCAGGCAAATGCGTCATGAACGATGCAGAAGCTGCCGGAAGCGTTATGCGATAATTTGTTTCGCCGCTTTACCGTTCCATTCAGCCTCACGCCTACGCCCAGGACGCCCGTACCATGCCCGCTCCAGAAACGACCGCGCTGTCGGTCACCCCCCCATCTGCCACGCCCAAGACACAAAGCATCCTGCTCGAAGCTATGGAGGAACGGCAGGTCACCGCCGAAGGCGAAACGCGCCGCCTGCCCGAACCATTCTTCGTCATTGCCACGCAGAATCCGTCGTACCAGGTCGGCACCTTTCCGTTGCCCGAATCGCAACTCGACCGCTTTCTCATGCGTATCGAGCTGGGCTACCCCGATCCGGCCGCCACATACCGCCCCGCCCCTGGCTGCGCTGACCCGTCAGACAGCCGCCAGCTACGCCGAATTGCGCTATGGCCCAGGTGGTGAGGGGCAATCGGCGCACCTTGTAAATTTGAAACGCTGTCTGCGCCAGCTTGAACGGATGCAGAGGCACCATGCCACGGAGCCATGAACCTTGAAGACGAGAAATAATCCGCCTTGCCGCTTTCTGCCAGCCGCCCTGTTCACGACACTATTGAGTTCGGTGGGGCTATGGCTGCCGAGTACCACGCTCGGTCAGGCACCGAACGCATCAGGGAAAACAGTGCCGAAAACAGCCAAAAAACACGCGACCAAGGTAGCCGCCAACACCCTGCGCGCCCATCGAGTGAAGACAGTAAATCGAACGACTCCAGCGCCCACGCCGCAAACACCGCCATTCAGCGAGATGCCCGCCGTGGGCGAGTTCATCCAGGAAATGCAGGAGCGGCACGGTTTCGATGCAAATGAACTGATGCAGTACTTTTCCACCGTTTATAGCAACGCCGTTGTCCTGAAAGCGATTCGTCCGGCCGCCGTCCCCGAGCAACAGCGTTCCTGGCAGCGTTACCGCGCACGCTTTCTCAACGAGCGGCGCATCGACGGCGGACTCGATTTCTGGCGCATGCACGAGGCAACACTCGCCCGCGCCGAGGCCGTTTATGGCGTACCGCCCGAAATCATCGTCGCCATCATTGGCGTCGAAACCGAATACGGGCGCAATATGGGCAATTTTTCCGTCCTGGAGGCGCTCTCCACGCTGGCTTTTGAATATCCGCCGCGCGCGCCATTCTTCCGCAGTGAGCTGGAAGCGCTGCTGCTCATGGCGCGGGAAAACGGAGCCTTGCCTACCGACTATCGCGGCTCTTACGCGGGCGCCATCGGCATCCCGCAATTTATGCCGAGCAGCCTGCGCCGTTTTGCCGTTGATTTTGACGGGGACGGGCGCATCGAATTGCGCCACAGCACGGCCGATGCCATCGGCAGCGTCGCCAGTTATCTCAACCGGCACGGCTGGCAAAGCAACGCGCCCGTGGCGCTGCCCGCCCGTGTCGACGGCGACCCGGCCTCTTTGATCGCGGCCGGCACCAAGCCCGCACAAGCGCTCGGCGAACTGGCACGGCAGGGCGTCACGCTGCTGGAAACGGACCCGCGCGCCGCGGAGAAACAGGCCGATCTGGCCGAGTGGCCCGTCGCCCTGATCGACCTGGTCACTCCGGACTGGCCGACGGAATACTGGGTCGGCTTTGATAACTTCTACGTCATTACACGCTACAACCGGTCGAGTTTTTACGCCATGTCGGTCTTTCAGCTCGCCGAAGCGCTGCGCCAGGCCAGAGAGGCGGCGCGCGAATAGCGGCGGCGCAATCCTACCAATCCCACCAATACCCCGCCTGCCGGCATCGACCGTGCATTGCAAAGGCACGCGGCACGATCGACCCGGCAACCTGCGGATAGAAGAAAAGACGGTGGGAGCGCAACAAGGCCCATCACCGGCGACATATCCGCCCGCTGTGGCTCATGAAAACGCCCCAGACAAACCCAACCAATGGCCGCAGGCAAGATGGGAGCGGACGAGGCGTGCACGGGCGAAACAGGCACGCGTGAGACAGGCGCAAGTAAGACAGGTATGTTATAGCACCTGAAAAAATATCGACGGATACCTACCGCTTGCTACGCCTAATCCTAACCCTGCGCTTTTAAATGCCGCTGCAAGGAAACGCTGATCGATTGCAGAATCAGGCAGCAGGACGTTGCGCCGGCATCGAGCACGCCGATCGATCGCGCGCCCAGACGGGCTGAGCGGCCAACCCGCGCCTGCATGTTTTTCGTCGAATCCCGACCTGCTTCTGCCGCAGTGCTCATTGCGCCAAGCGCCTCCGCAAATGAACCGCCCTTCGCCAGCACTACACGGTACGCATCGAGCGCCGGCACCATCGTATCGATCAGCGTTTTATCTCCCACGCTGGCATTGCCCATGCGCTGAACGTTTGCCACGGCCATCGCCAATGCCTCGCCGAACAGCGTGGCATCCATGCGGGGGTACGGTTCCAGCGCAGTGACAAACCCCAGGAAGAAGCTTCCGTATAACGGCCCCATGGAACCGCCGATGTCGTCCATTAATGCCTGCGAGAGCTGCTCGAATGCCTTCGGCAAATTCTCGGCCGCCGCACCCAGGGCATCCAGGCGTGCGCCGCACCCGGTAAAACCTTTGCTCATGTTGATGCCATGGTCGCCATCGCCAATGAGGCCGTCGATCTCCGACAGATGAGCGCAGTTTGCATTGATCGTCACAATCAGGTCGCGCACAACATCTCCCGCAGTATTCAGGTCGATGCTCGGCGCCGAAATCGTCCGCGGTATCGCGGCGGTTTTTGTGCTGCAAGTTGTCATGCCGTTTCCAGCCACGCCAGCAACCGTACCGCCAGAGGTTTCATCGATGCGCCGGGCAGGCAGTTCGCCGGCCACCGTAAGGCCGACCGAGCGGCAGGGCACTTTCAGGCAGAATTCCAGCTCATCATCGAGCTTCATCACGGTCAGTGTGACACCCATCATTTCCAGCGAGGTAAACAGGTTGCCGACTTTGTTGAACGCCACGACGATATTTCTGGCCGCCAGACGCTGGGCGATTTCGCCGTACAAAATATAAAGCTCCATGATCGGCGTGGCGCCCAGTCCGGAAACCAGCACGGCGACACGGTCGCCAGAGTGGAACGGCAAATCGGGCAGAATGGTGTCCAGCATCAAATCGGCCATTTCAGCGGCGCTTACCGTGTTGCGCACATCGATGCCCGGCTCGCCGTGATGACCAATTCCGACCTCCATCTTGCCGTGCTCAATGGTGAAGTTGGCATGCCCAACAGCCGGAATCACGCAAGCCGACAGGCCAATACCAATGCTGCGCGTATTGTTGATGGCCTTCTGCGCAACAGCGATCACTTCGTCGAGCGACCCGCCCTGCGCCGCCTTGGCGGCTCCCGCTTTCCACATCAAAATCTCGCCGGCAACGCCGCGCCGCTTGGCTTCATCGCCTTTCGCAGCAGAAGGCACGTCGTCGTTGGCAACGACCGTCCTGACCGTGATGCCCTCGCGTTCGGCCATGGCCATCGCCATCTTCACATTCATGTTATCGCCGGCATAGTTCCCGTAAAGGCAGGCCACGCCCGCTCCACCATTGGCGGCGCGCATGGCGTCAAGAAAACTTTTGGCGGTCGGAGAAGAAAAAATCTCGCCGATCGCAACGGCATCCACCATGCCGTCGCCGACATAGCCGAGAAACGCCGGCTCGTGCCCAGAACCGCCACCCGTAACGATGCCGACCTTGCCGGCTTCGGGCGCCTGTATCCGCTTGATGACGCGCGGGTTATCGATACCAGTCACAGTATCGGCATGCGCCGCCTGCCAGCCTTTGAGCATATCCTCGACCACAAGATTTGCATCGTTGATGATTCTGTTCATCGTCATGATAGGCACCTCTATACAAAGAAACACGAAGAAAGCCAGTATGTAACTCCAGCGTTTTAGTAGTGACGCATCGCCGCCAGCGAAGCAATCAGGTCGGAGAACGTCTCACCTTGAACGATCACGTGCGCATAGGCAAGACTGGCCGCGTTTTCCCCGTCACCGGCGATGATGGCGTCGAGAATCCCCTGGTGCTCATTGCGCGAATCTTTCAGCCGGCCGTGGCTGCGCAGTTGCAGACGGCGATAGACGGCGAGCCGGCATTGCATGTTTGAGGTTTCTTCATACAGAAAACCATTGTGACTGGCCGCGTAGATAGCCAGATGAAAGCGTTCGTTGGCTTGGTAATACATTTCGAGATCGCCGGATTCCAGCGCTTCCTCGCATGCCGCATGCGCCTCGCCAATCCGCTCCAGGTCGGTATCGTTATGCCGCCGCGCGGCAAGCCTGACGCTCACGGACTCCAGCTCAGCCATGACTTCGAACATTTCGTACAGGCGCTGCGGCGAAGCTTCCGCTACCACAGCACCGCGCCGCGGGCGATTGACCACCAGCCGCGACGAGGCCAAATGGATCAGCGCTTCCCGAACCGGCGTTCTCGAGACGGAAAATTCGTTGGCGATCTCCGTTTCGTCGAGCCGCGCGCCGGGCGGATAGGCGCCGGTAACGATTCGCTCTTCCAGCGCCTGTTTCAAGGTTTCTGAAATTTTCGATGATGTGATGTTACGGGTCATGATTTTATGGTGAATGACTAAATGACAAAGACTGCGCCCGATAGTAATGCAGATTCACAATGTATTCAACACTATACAATTTTGTATACAAAAAATTATTTATAGGTATACAATCTGCTCAAAATCATGAATGAGGATTTGCCCGTCGAAACCTCAGGCATGCACGAAATACCGCTTTTCTTGCAGCACCCTTTCTTCAACTCACCAAGGAGAAAACAATGAACGCATTACAAGGAATCAAGGTACTTGATCTGACTCGCGTTCTGGCGGGCCCATACTGTTCGATGATGCTGGCCGATTTTGGCGCGGATATCATCAAGATCGAACCGCCCGGCGTCGGCGATGATTCGCGCGCTTTCGGCCCGTTCATCGGCAAGGAAAGCGCCTACTTCATGAGTCTGAACCGCAATAAGCGCTCGATTACGCTCAACTTCAAGCGCGCCAAGGAAGTCGATCTGTTCCGTGAAATGGTCAAACAGGCGGATGTCGTGCTCGAAAACTACCGGCCGGGAACGATGGAAAAGTTCGGCATTGGTTACGCGGAATTGAAAAAAATCAATCCCAAAATCGTGTATGCCTCCTGTTCCGGCTTCGGTCACAGCGGTCCTTATATGCTCAAGCCGGCCTACGACATCATCGTGCAGGCGATGGGCGGCATCATGAGCATCACGGGGCCGGAGAATGGCGAACCAACCCGCGTGGGCGCTTCGGTCGGTGATATCGTCGCCGGGATGTTTACGGCCTATGGCGTCATGCTCGCCCTCTTCCACCGCGAACGGACGGGAGAAGGCCAGGAAGTCGATGTCGGCATGCTCGACTGCCAGCTCGCCATCCTCGAAAATGCCATCGCTCGTTACACGACCTCGGGCAACGTGCCCGTCCCGCTCGGCAACCGTCACCCGTCGATCACGCCGTTCGCTTCATTCACCGCCAAGGACGGTCATATCATCGTCGGCGCCGGCAATGACCGGCTTTGGGAAAAGCTTTGCAACATCCTCGAACGTCCTGAACTGGTCAAGGATGCGCGTTTCGAAAACAACGGCAAGCGTACCGCCAATGTCAAGGAGCTGACCGACATCCTGAATGATATCTTCAGCAAAAAGACCATCGCCGAATGGCTGGAACTGCTCGAAAAGGCCGAATTGCCCTGCGCGCCGATCAATACCGTCGATAAGATCGTCAACGACCCGCACATCAAGGCGCGCGACATGATGGTCGAACAGGAGCATCCCGTGGCCGGCCATCTCAAAATGTCGGGCATACCGGTCAAAATGTCGGGCACACCGGGCGCAGTCAAAACGCCGGCGCCGCTGCTCGGTCAGCATACAGAAGAAATCCTCAAGGAATTTTTCGGCTGGGATAAGGCGAAGACCGAAGCCTTCTTCAAGGCAGACTAAAACCGCTTAAAGCAGTCTGGCTCCGCCTGACAAAACGCCCCGTTGCTTTCTGCAAGGGGGCGTTTTTATTTGCAACAAACAGGGCAGAAAACATAAATCGGCCTGAAGCCCTTTATTTATAAGGGCTTCATGGCATCAAAAAACATAAACCGCAGCTGCTCAGGCTTTCTCGAAGCGCATTTCGCCGTCCCTGTACGACACGCGGATCGTATCCTTGACAGCGAAGCGGCCTTCCAGAATCGCTTTGGCCAGCGGATTTTCGATTTCCGCCTGAATCGCGCGCTTGAGCGGACGGGCGCCAAAAACAGGATCGAAACCGGCGCGAGCCACTTCGGATAAAGCGCTGTCTTCGACAACAAGCTTCATGTCGAGCTGCGCCAGACGTTTTTCCAGATACCCGAGCTGAATCCGTGCAATCGACTGGATGTTCTTTTCATCGAGCGCATGGAAAACGACGACTTCATCAATACGATTGATGAATTCCGGACGGAAATACGTTTTCACTTCGTCCATCACTGCCGCCTTTACCGCTGCATAGTCACTCCCCGCCATCTGCTGGATCATCTGCGATCCCAGGTTGGAGGTCATGACGATCACCGTATTCTTGAAATCCACGGTGCGTCCTTGCCCGTCGGTCATGCGCCCGTCGTCGAGCACCTGCAAGAGCACGTTGAATACATCCGGATGCGCTTTTTCGACTTCATCAAGCAGAATCACACTATAAGGTTTTCTGCGCACCGCTTCGGTCAGATAGCCGCCTTCTTCATAACCCACATAGCCGGGCGGCGCGCCGATCAGGCGGGCGACCGAATGCTTTTCCATAAATTCGCTCATGTCGATGCGAATCAGATGTTCCTCGGAATCGAACAGGAAAGCGGCCAGCGCCTTGCACAGCTCGGTTTTACCAACGCCCGTCGGCCCCAGGAAAAGGAAAGATCCATAAGGTTTGTTCGGGTCGGCAAGGCCGGCACGCGAACGGCGGATGGCATCGGCAACCAGGCGCACGGCCTCATCCTGGCCGACGACGCGCTGATGCAGTTTTTCTTCCATATTAAGCAGTTTGTCGCGCTCTCCCTCCATCATTTTGCTGACAGGGATTCCTGTCGCACGCGAGACCACCTCGGCAATTTCCTCGACGCCGACCTGCGTGCGCAACAGCTTATTTTTTACCTCGCCCGTAGTCGATTTTTCCGCTGCCTTAAGCTGCGCTTCCAGCTGCGGCAAGCGGCCGTACTGCAATTCGGCGAGTTTTTCATATTGTCCCTTGCGCTGAAACTCGGCCATCTGCGCCTTGAGCCGGTCGATTTCTTCCTTGATGTGCGCACTGCCCTGCACCTGCGCTTTTTCGGCTTTCCACACTTCATCCAGGTCGTTGTATTCGCGCTGCAACCGGGCCAGCTCGTCTTCAATCAGATGCAGGCGCTTCTGTGAAGCCTCGTCTGTCTCTTTGCGCACGGCCTCGCGTTCGATTTTGAGCTGAATCATGCGCCGATCGAGCTTATCCATGACCTCCGGCTTGGAGTCGATCTCCATCTTGATGCGCGAAGCCGCCTCGTCAATCAGGTCGATAGCCTTGTCCGGCAGAAAACGGTCGGTAATGTAGCGGTGCGAAAGTTCCGCTGCCGCCACAATCGCCGGGTCGGTAATTTCGACACCGTGATGCAGTTCATATTTTTCCTGCAAGCCGCGCAGAATGGCGATGGTCGATTCCACGCTCGGTTCATCAACCATCACTTTTTGGAAGCGGCGCTCCAAGGCCGCATCCTTCTCGATGTACTTACGGTATTCATCAAGCGTCGTCGCCCCGACGCAATGCAGCTCACCGCGCGCCAGCGCCGGCTTGAGCATGTTGCCCGCGTCCATGGCGCCTTCTGCCTTGCCAGCGCCGACCATCGTATGAATTTCGTCAATAAAAACGATGATGCGCCCTTCATCCTGAGCGATCTCTTTGAGCACCGCCTTGAGGCGTTCTTCGAATTCGCCGCGATACTTCGCCCCCGCCAACAGTGCCGCCATATCGAGAGACAACACCTTCTTGCCCTTGAGCGTTTCGGGCACTTCGTCGTTGACGATGCGCTGCGCGAGCCCCTCGACGATCGCCGTCTTGCCGACGCCCGGCTCGCCGATCAGTACCGGGTTATTTTTGGTACGCCGTTGGAGAATCTGGATGGCGCGGCGGATTTCATCATCACGGCCAATCACTGGGTCGAGCTTGCCCTGACGCGCCCGCTCGGTGAGGTCGATCGTGTATTTTTTCAGCGATTCGCGCTGACCTTCGGCTTCCTGCGAATCAACGCCTTGCCCGCCACGGACCGCGGCAATCGCCGCTTCCAGCGCCTTGCGCTGCAAACCATGCTGTTTGGTCAGCCGGCCCGTTTCGCCCTTGTCCTCGGTCAAGGCGAGCAAAAACAATTCGCTGGCGATAAAGTGGTCGCCGCGCTTTTGGGCTTCTTTATCGGTCAGATTCAACAGATTGGTCAGTTCGCGGCCAATCTGCACTTCGCCGCCGATGCCTTCCACTCTGGGCAGCCGTTTAACAGCCTGTTCAAGCGCCGACTTCAGCGCCTGCACATTCACGCCCGCCTGCGCCAGCAAGGAAGCGGATGAACCGTCGTCCTGTTGCAACAGCGCCAACAGCACATGCTGCGGCTCAATAAATTGGTTGTCGTGGCCAAGCGCCAGGCTTTGCGCATCGGCCAGCGCCTGCTGGAATTTCGTCGTCAGTTTTTCAAGTCGCATATCACGACCTCCTTGGGTAAATATCGATCTTTCGCGGACTGCACATGCAATCAGGTTTCCTTAAAAATAGGGACAAACCGACAATTTTCAAGGCATCCACCCTCACCCCCGCCAGCCTGGCGATAGTTTTCTTCACACCGGGAAGCGCCCCGGAAGCTATGCCAGAACAACACAGGTACCGCATAAAATTTGGGGATGCTATGATGCATACGCAACATCGTGTCTGATTTTTTGCCCGTCCGACTCATAGTGTCAATCCAGGAGAACCGACATGAAAAAGCTGTTGCTTCCATTACTTCTTTCCGCCGCCCTGCTGCCTGCCGTTGCCCAGGCGCAGCAGAAAAAAGACAGTTACCGCTTCGTCGTCGTGCCCAAGGTCGTGCACCCGTGGTTCGACGCCGTCAATGAAGGCGCCAAGAAGGCCGCCCAGATGATCCAGGCGCAAACCGGGGCGAAGGTCGTCATCGATTACCAGGCGCCACAGAAAGCCGATGTCGTTGAACAGAACCAGATTCTTGAGCGCGCCATCGCGACCAAGCCGGACGGCATCATCGTCGACCTGCTTGACGGCAAAGGTAACCGCGCCGTGCTGCAAGAAGCGCTAAAACGCAAGATTCCGGTCGGCGTATTCGACTCGGTGCCGCCGGAAGGCATGAACCTGACCAGTATCGGCGCCGATTTCTGCGAGCAGGCCAACATTGCTGCTGAACGCCTGGCCAAACTGCTTGGCGGCAAAGGGGAAGTCGCCATCATGAAAGGCGTGCCGACCGCGCCCAACCATGCGATCCGCGCCGAGTGCCACGAAAAGACCTTTGCTAAATATCCGGGGATCAAGGTCGTCGCCCACGGCATCGACAATGACGACATCGAAACGGCACAAAAACAGGCGGCTGCGATCATGCAGGCCAACCCGAACCTGAAAGGCTGGGTCGCCTGCGATGCCGCCGGGCCGATCGGCGTTGGACAAGCCATCAAGGAAGCCGGCAAGGCTGGCAAAGTCATTCTCGTCGGACTGGATGACCTGCCCGAAATGGTACAACTGGTCAAAGATGGCGTCGCCGATTCGTCATCCGCCAGCCGGCCGGACATGCAAGGTTACTGGTCGGTCATCGCACTCTGGCAAAACACACTCGGCATGAAGACGCCGAAATACATTGATACCGGCACCGTCGTCATTACCAAGGACAACCTGACGACGTACAAGTAAGCGCACCACACGCCGCGCTGCCGCTTTGGCGGCGCGGTTTTGTGCTGCATACCGGCCGCCCGATTCACGGCGCTCTGTTTCTGGTTTTTGGCGCCCTGCTTTCCGGCACCAACACTTCTTTTACGAGCGCCTTTTTACTCCGTTGTTTTTCTTTCCCGTACGCCTGCTATGCCGCTGATCGAAGCCCGCAATATCAGCCGCCGCTTTCCCGGCGTCATTGCCCTGAACGATGTCAGCCTGAACATCGAGGCCGGGCAAGTACATATCCTTGCCGGCGAGAACGGCGCCGGAAAATCAACACTGGTCAAGATTCTGACCGGCGCGTATGCGCCCAGCTCAGGCAGCTTGCGCATCGACGGCGAAGACCCAACCACCCGGCCTGGACTGTTCGACCGGATTGCCTATGTGCCGCAGGAACTGAGCCTGTTCGAATACATGACGGTGGCGGAAAACCTGTTCATGCCCTTCGACAAATCAGGCACGGCGCGTTATGTCATCGATCGGGCGATGCTCAATACGGCGGCGCGCGAATACATCGAACGTTTCGAGATTCATGTCGAACCGGAGGATCTCGTCAAGAACATTCCTGTCGCCGACCGACAGCTCCTGCAAATTGCGCGCGCCTCGACACGTAGGCATTTCAAGACGATCATTCTTGACGAGCCGACTTCTTCGCTCACCATCCGCGAAACCGAGCGCCTGTTCGGCATCATTCGCCAGCTGCGTGAACGCGGGCATGCGGTCGTATTCATTTCGCACAAAATGGAGGAAATCTTTGCGCTTGGCGATGTCGTCACCGTGTTACGCAATGGCGAGCTCGTCGCCACCCGGCCACTGGTGGATCTCGACGTGCGCGCTCTGATCCGTCTGATGTCGGGCGAAGAAATCGAGATCGACCGCCATTTTCAGCCACGCCATGCCGCTGGCGAGACGCTGCTCATGGTCGATCGGCTGAGCGGATACCGTTTCCGCGATGTTTCCTTCTCGCTGCGCCGCCATGAGATCCTTGGCTTTGCCGGGCTGGTCGGCGCTGGCCGCTCCGAACTGATGCAAACCATTTTCGGCTACCTGAAAGCAAGCGGCGGCTCGGTTCATGTCAACGGCCGTCCCTGGAAGCTCGGGAATACCCATTTCTCGACGCGCCACGGCGTGCTTTATCTTTCCGAGGAACGCCGCCTGCACGGTATTTTGCCGCTGCTCGGTGTGCGCGAAAACGTCGGCGTTTCGATTTTTGATCGAACGCTTAACGCGCTCGGCGTCATTTCACGAAACAAAGAACGCACGGCCGTTGAACGCCTGGTCGCCGATTACGAGGTTAAAACCGCATCGATCGACAAGCAGATCATGTATTTATCCGGCGGTAATCAGCAGAAGGTCATCATCGGTCGGGCAATGAGCGGCCAGCCGACGATCCTGATTTTCGATGAACCGACCAAGGGCATCGACGTCAAGACGAAGGCGGAAATTTATCGCCTAATGCAACGCTTGGCCGAGGAAGGCGTCGGGATCATCCTCGTTTCGTCGGACATGGACGAGCTGCGCAAATGCGCTAGTCGCATCCTGACGATGTATCACGGCACCGTCAACGGCGAATTCCAAACGGCCGCCACCAGCAACCAACAATTGGTCGCCGCGATTCTCGGCGCCGGAGAAAAAACTCATGAATGACAGCACAACTCAGGAAAAAACGGCCGAAATCTCTCCTGAGAACGCACACGCCAGCCGACTGCGCCGATTGATGAGCCAGCCGCTGAGCGGCGTGCTCGCCGCGCTGGCCATCATCTGCCTTGTCTCCAGCCTGCTGTCCAGCGCCTTCCTCGACGCCTATAACCTGTCGATCATCGCTCGCGCACTGGCATTTGTAGGCCTCATTACCCTAGCGCAAACAATGCTCATGGTACTCGGCGAACTTGACCTCTCGCTCGGCATGATCAGCGGCCTGGCCGCCGTCATCGGCGGCATCGCCATGGTGCATTGGGGCATGCATCCGGCGCTGGCGATTCCGCTCACGCTGCTTGCCGGCGCGGCCTGCGGGCTGATCAATGGCTTGCTCGTTACCGGCCTTGGCCTGCATTCGCTGGTGCTGACCATCGGCATGAGCGGCGTCTATCTTGCCTTCAAACTCGGCTTCACCAAAGGCGCAGCGATCACCGGCATCCCGGAAAGCATCCATTTTCTCGGACAGGCCAATCTTTACGATCTATTGCCGACCGTGCTGCAAGGCGCCGTCGAAAAAATACCGCCCCTGCTCAAGCTCTGCGAAGCCTTGCCGCTGCCGACGCTGATCATGTTTGTCTGCATGGGCATTGTCGCTTTTATCATGGCGCGTACACCTTTCGGACGTTATATGTACGCCATCGGCAACAACACGGCAGCCGCACAAATTCTCGGCATCCGCGTCAATCGCGTGCGCCTGGCGGTATTCACCTGCGCCGGCCTGCTCGCCGCACTTGCCGGTATTCTGATGGTCGCCCGCATGGGGACCGCGCAGCCTTCAATCGGCGAAAACTGGGTGCTGCCTTCGATCGCTGCCTCGGTCATTGGCGGCGTTTCAACCACGGGCGGCGTCGGCGGCCCCATCGGCGCAATCATCGGTTCGGCCATTGTCAATGTGATTGAGAACATCATCGTTCTGATCGGCATCAACACCTACTGGCAAAGCGGCGTCAGCGGCGCAGTGGTGGTGATCGCCATTTCCGTTGATGCATTGTCCCGACGCTTCTTCCGCAAGGAACACTAGTTTCCGCAAATATCGCACCACATAGCGATAACCCCCAACGCAACACACGACGGGATAACTGCGGCGCCACCTTGCTCTATCCCGTGGTAAAGACGGGATGCGCTGCGGCAGCAGGCTTTCCGCCCACCCCCGCCTATCGGGCATTATCCCCGCCCAATCCGCCTCACGTGCAACGGCATGATGGTACCACCAACAGCACCCTCATATACAACGATAAAGCTATTCCTAGACGCCGCTCTGATCGGTGACGCGTCCGAAATACCCCCACCCCAGACCAATGCAGAAGCAGTGCTGCACAAAATCGGGCACGCAAACAGGAAATATTTCGCGTTTTGCGCCATGTCTCAGATTCGGTACATGTCTGATACAAAAGAGATATATAAGCAAAACACCCTTAACACAACTTGCGCTATACTGCGTTCCGTGAAGTGATACGACATTTCATATTGTGAAACACAGCATACATTGCATTGCCAGCGTTGCTGAAAATGTCATGAATTGTCTTGTTAATCACTGTTGTTGATATTGTTGATTGTCATCTGAAAGGAATAAAAGGTAGTTGTATGAACACGAATCACCTTACCGGCCAAACAACGTCGAAATCGGTTTCCAGCCTCGCGAAAAGCCGTCTTCTCGCTTCTGCGGCGGCCATTGCTGCGTTGATCGCCGGTGTCGCTACTGTCTCGGCGCCGCTGCTGGTGCTCAGTGGTATCTTTGCCTATGGCTGGCCGTTGCTCCATGCCGCTTTCAATAGTTTCAGCGAGCACGCCGGTAAAACAACGAAGCGAATTCACACAAGCGCCGGTGTTGCCCGATAAATCCATGCATTATGGCGTTATCAAGCCGTTGTAGTCCGCTGATTGAAATCAGCCGTTTTACTTGAAGAAACATGGTGTGACAGCATAAATTTTTAGCACTCTTCCGGAATTCGGTGCGGGCCGAGTTCTGGTGCTGCCGTTAAGGCTTAGCGCCCCAAACAATCTTGCTAGAAAGATTCGAAGTAAGCATTTTTTCACCTCAAACGTGCGGATTTACCACAAGCAGTCTCTCAACCCACCGGCGGAAATTTCCCTTCCCGCCTGTAGCAAGTTTCCTCACCTCGCACGTGCCGATTGACCACCTCTCCCACCCGACTGCGGCGTTATAACCTCATGAGCGCTTAATAACGCTGCTGCTGCCGAACTCCGCCAGAAAAACAATGAAATCAATTTTCCATGCAAGGCGGCAGAACAATCCTTTGATTTCACTGGCAACGCAAAGACTTATTGCCTGACCCCATTGTTAGGGGCATCGTCTGAAACGCCCGTGGATACTGGGCTACACGACAACCGTTGCGGTGAATCCGCCGCCCGGCGTGCGGAAGTTGGTCGTCTGCCCCTGGTAGAGACGGGCCAGGACAAGCTGGACGCGCCCGCGATAGACAAAATTGCGCAAGTCGAATTTCAAATTGTGGGCAAGGCCGTCAATCTGAATACGGCGCTCCGTAGGCGGTGCCAGGGTTTGCGCAACATAAGCGGCATTCATGATTTGCGAAAAGACGCGCCGCGTCAGTTTATCGCCGCGATACGCTGCCCGCCCGGCATAACCCGCAGCGGGTTTGAAAAACCAGTTCCGCCGGCTTTCCCAAAAAGCATCCGCATCATCCGGCCGCACCCTGCGCGCCGGCGGCACATTTGCCTGCAATACGGCAACATCGGCAGCAGACGCGCCAATACTGCGCAGCCAGTCCGCGTCGCTCAGCGCCACCAGATTGCGTTTGTCGGCATAGAGCGCGTGTGCGTAGGGATGCGGCGTCACCACGGCCGCATCACGCAGCCATGCATCGCGTAACACGGCGTGTGCAGGTTCATCAAGCGCAAAGTCGGTTAGGCGGTTATACACAAGGTCGATACGCAGTTCATCCCGCCACAAACACCCCGCACGCAAGGATAACTCCTGCGGATCTGCAATCACAGTTTCGATACCGGCAGCAGTGAAGAGCGCCTTGAACAACAAAAACTCCGGGTAAAGAAACTGCCTTTCGGGTGAGTCATCGACGATCGCAATCCGCGTCAGCGGCGCCGCACCACGCGCCAGACGCCATTCTTCGCGGAACATGGCGAGGAATGCCGTTTCAACGGCGGCCGCCTCTTCCAGGCGTCCGGGAAATACGCCATCGACACGCTTATTCTGTCTGCCCACAGTCTGTGCGCGCAACAACCGCGCACCCAGCAGACCGCCGCCCGCATTGGTATTGATTTCAATCAGCTGTGGCCCGTCTTTGCCCAGATGAAAGTCGTAACCCAAAAATACGCAGGCCGTCGACGAAACGTGCTGGGCAGTGACGGGCGCATCGGCCAGCGCCCGCGCCCGCCAACCCGGCAAAGCCACGACGCGCTCGACGGCCTCAATCAGCCGCGTCATGGCCCGGCAATCGGCATCGCCGACATAAACCGGCACTGCGGCAAACAGATGGGGATGCGTCTTGCGCAGCGCCTCCCACGAGATGCCGGTATAGCCGGCATGGCTGGGATTAGCCGGCATCCCGGCCGGAAGGGTGAATTTTTCCAACACCTGGCACAGACTTTCCGCATCGGCTGAATCGCACAGATCGTTCTCGTTCAGCCATGCGGCTTTATCCGGGAAAACTTCTCGATCAAGTGCCTGGTCAGGCATCTCCGGATTCATACTGTTCACTGTCCCGTTCGGGGAATCGAAATAAAAATGATAGAGGAAGCGATGCGATGCTCAGCCACCCGGACTATTTCGCTTCACCGCGAATCATGACCAACAGCATCTTGAACTGCCCCTGCGGATTGACTGCGTGCGGAACATTGGCCGGCATAAGCAGGGCATCGCCCTCGGCCAGGATATGCTTGACGCCGGCGATCGGAATCTCGGCCCGGCCTTCGACGCCAATGACCAGCGCATCAAAAGGCGCCGTGTGTTCGCTCAACCCTTCATCGCCATCAAAGGCAAACAGCGTCACATTGCCGACGGAGCGTTTGAGCAGCATTTTGCTGACCACTGAGCCTGCCTGATATTGAAGTATCTGCTTCAGATTCTGTACCTTGGTTTCCTTGCCTTCATGATCCATGAGCAATCTCCTTTGTTGTCTGCGTGTTGACGCAACGGCGAACAGCCGGTTCTACGCGCCGCCCGGTCAGCCTGTTCTTACACGTAAACAGACGGCGGATTGTACGTGTCCATTTAATCGGATGCGAAAAATGCCCGCGCCTCTTCGGGATCACGCGTGCGCCGCATCGGCGGCAGGCTACGCCAGACGCGCTTGCCGTAATGTTTGGTCAACATGCGCGGGTCGCAGATCATCAGCACGCCGCGATCCTTTTCATCCCGGATCAGGCGGCCGGCGCCCTGCTTAACGTTAATGACCGCGTGCGGCAACTGATATTCCATGAAGGCATTGCGCCCCGCCGCCTTCATGCGCTCGATGCGCGCGGCCAATACAGGATCATCAGGCGGCGCGAACGGCAGCTTGTCGATGACGACGAGCGAGAGCGCCTCACCGCGCACATCCACGCCTTCCCAAAAGCTCTGGCTGCCCACCAAGATGGCGTTGCCGAGCCGGCGAAAACGTTCCAGCAGTTCATTTTTGCTCCCCTCTCCTTGCATCAGTAAGGGAAGTTTCAATCCGGCGCGCGCCAGAAATTCTTCGAGCAGCTCGCATGTGCGGTGCATGGCGCGCAGCGAAGTACACAAAAAGAAAGCCCGGCCGCCGCTTGCCTCAACAACCGGAAACGCCGCCCGAACAACCGCTTCGGCATAGCCATGACTATTCGGCTCAGGCAGGCCGGGCGGCGCATACAGCAAGGCTTGCTGCGCATAATCGAACGGGCTTTCCCAGGCCGCCGTTTCGGCATCGGTCAGGCCCATTTCGCCGCAGTAATGGCTGAAGTCGCGCTGCACAGCCAATGTCGCCGAGGTAAAAATCCAGGCGCGCGGATGCCCTTCCATCTGCTTCTGCATGATGCCGGCAATGACTAGCGGCGTTGTGTTCAGTTGCAGTGACAGCGTATAGGTCTCGCCCCAGCAGACCACGTCAGTATCCTCGTCCTGCTGCCAGCGATGTAACGCGGCGGCCAACTCGCCGCTGCGCCGCCAACAGTTTGCCAGACCTTCGGAACGCTCAGCCTGCGTTTCGAGCAAAGCCGTCAATGTCTCGACGCTGCCGATTAGGCCAGCGAGCTGGTTGTCGAAACCTTCGCGCGCATTCAACTGAGCGCGCGTAAAGCGTGCCGGATCAACGGGCAGCTTCAGGCGCAAATCCCTGGCTGCCTTTTCTGCGGCATCGCACAGAATGGGCAGATCAAGGCAGTCCCGCACCGAAGCCAGCGCCTCAATGCGTACGTCGCGCGCCAAATCGAGCACCTGCGCGGTCGAAACGTTATCGCCGAAAAAGAGACCGGCGGTTTCTGGCAGCTGATGGGCCTCATCGAAAATAACGGTATTGCAGGCCGGCAGCAGTTCGGCAACGCCTTCATCGCGCAGCATTACATCGGCAAAAAACAGGTGATGATTAACGACGACGAGATCAGCTTCCATCGCCTCGCGCCGTGCGGACAAGACAAAGCATTCTTTGTGATGCGGGCAATCCTGGCCAAGGCAGTTATCGCGCGTTGAGGTCACCGCGCCCCAAACCGGCGAATGCTCCGGAACATCAACGCACTCACTTTTATCGCCGGTCTTGCTGACCTTGGCAAAACGGACAATACGACGGGCATCCGCAGCATCGGCGCGCGAGAAAAAGCGACCGTCGGCCAGCGCACGTTCAAGGTGATAGTGGCAGACATAATTGGCGCGCCCCTTGAGCAAGGCGACGCGTACCGGCGCGCCCAATGCCTGGCGCACGATCGGAATATCCTTAGCGAAAAGTTGATCCTGGAGGTTCTTGGTGCCGGTCGAGACGATCACTTTGCCGCCCGAGCGTATCGCCGGCACCAGGTAGGCGAAGGTTTTGCCCGTCCCCGTGCCCGCTTCGGCAACCAGTACCGCATTGGCAGCAATCGCCGCGGCGATGCGTTCGGCCATATCGAGCTGCTGCGGACGCAGGCGGTAGCCGGGAATATGTCTCGCCAGCAGGCCATCCGGCGCAAAGACTTCAGCCAGTGCAACACTCATGGACAACCGGGGAAATGAACGAAACAGGCAAAAAAGGAAAAACGGGCGAACCATAAGCAGTGGGCGCAACGCCCGAACAGGACGGGACGCACACTCCCCATACGGACAGCACTGCCCGTGCTATCTGTGCCGCCCTGGCCGCTTCCCCTTACTGAAGGCGCATCGTGCCAATCATGGCCTACGGGAGCAATACGGCACGCCCGTAAAAAAAGAAGCCGTTCAAGCAGCGGAAGCACGGAAAACAACAAAAGCGCGGAAAGAAAGGCAACACGCACGATACGCACCGCTCAATAATCGACGGACGTCGCCAGATTTTCAAAGCGCGTATATTCGCCCAGAAAAGCTAGGCGTACCGTGCCGATCGGGCCGTTGCGCTGCTTGCCGATGATGACTTCGGCACTGCCCTTGTCCGGCGAATCGGGGTGATACACCTCATCACGGTAAATGAACAAAATAACGTCAGCGTCTTGTTCAATGGCACCCGATTCACGCAGGTCAGACATCACGGGACGTTTGTTTGGGCGTTGTTCCAACGATCGGTTGAGCTGCGAAAGTGCAATGACCGGCACATTCAGTTCTTTCGCCAAGCTCTTGAGCGAGCGCGAAATTTCGGACAATTCGGTTGCCCGATTTTCGCCACTGCCGCTGGCCGCAGACATCAGCTGCAAATAATCGATGACGATCAATCCGAGTTTGCCGCACTGCCGGCTTAGCCGGCGCGCACGGGCCCGCAGATCAATGGGGTTGAGCGCTGCCGCTTCATCAATGAACAGCGGCGCTTCGTGCATCTTGCCCAGGGCAAAAGACAGGCGGGACCATTCGTCGTCATCAAGGCGCCCGGTGCGCACCTTGTGCGCATCAAGCCGGCCGACCGAGGAGAGCATGCGCATCGCCAGCTGCGCACCGCTCATTTCCATCGAAAATATCGCCACCGGCAAACCCACTTCAATCGCCACATACTCGGCGATATTGAGCGCCAGAGAGGTTTTGCCCATTGACGGGCGCCCTGCAACGATCAGTAGATCGCCCGGCTGTAGGCCGGAAGTGCGCGCATCGAGATCATGATAGCCGCTTGGCACGCCGGTGATATCGGAAGGATTGTCCCGATCATGCAGCTCCTGAATACGCTCAACGACCTGTGAAAGCAAGGGATTGATGTGCTGGAAGCCCGTCAGGTGGCGAAACCCGGTTTCGGCAATATTGAAAACCTTGGCCTCCGCCTCATCGAGCAACTGCTTGGGGTTGCGACCGAGCGGATTTAAGGCGCTATCGGTAATTTCATCGCCCACCGTCACCAGTTGCCGCAAAATAGCGCGCTCACGGACGATTTCGGCATAGCGGACGATATTGGCCGCCGAAGGCGTATTGGCCGCCAGCTCACCCAGATAGGCAAGCCCTCCCGTATCGCCGCCGTCACCCGCCGAATCCAGGCTCTCGGCGACCGTGACGGCGTCAACCGGTTTGCCGCGTTCAAGCAGGCTACAGATCTGGCGATAGATGCGCCGGTGTTCGTCCCGATAAAAATCACTCTCGCTCACGCGATCAGCGATTTTGTCGAACGCGGTATTGTCGAGCAACAGCCCGCCCAGCAACGACTGCTCCGCCTCGACAGAATGAGGCGGAACGCGCAGCTGCGCCAGCGCCGGATCTTCCGGCAGATTCGGCGAATGTTTCTGAAATGTAGGCTTGGCCATCACGAATCACCACCGTTTTTTTGAGAAAGCATCTGCTTGACTTTGACGATATGCCAGTTTATCCCACCGCGACTTGCCATCGCCAAACCGCCCAATGCCCAGACTTTTACGCCAACGTCAACAGGCCAGAAATAAAAAAGCCCTGCCGTCTGACAAGGCTTTTCTTACCACAACACGCAAGACCGGCGAGGATTTTCCAGGATTTTTCCAAGACAAGAAAACCGCCGCCAGTGCTTTTTACCCCGCGTTACTCACCAACCACCTGCACCTTGACGTTCGCCAGCACATCGGTATGCAGGGCAACTTCCAGTGCGGTTTCTCCCGTCGTCTTGAGCGGCCCTTCGGGCATGCGGATCGCCGATTTTTCGACCTCAAAGCCCTGTACTTGCAGCGCTTCGGCAATGTCGTAGTTGGTCACGGAACCAAACAGGCGGCCATCGACACTCGCCTTGCGTGCAATCGTCAATACAATGCCTTCCAGCTTGTCGGCGATCGCCTGGGCAGCAGCCAGCTTGTCGGCAGC
>CALAIL010000024.1 GCA_937923255.1 uncultured Propionivibrio sp.
CCCCACCAAAAAGTGAGAAAGCGAATTCTACATCAAGAAAAAAATGTGTCAACTAGTGAAGAACATTTTTTCACGCCGCCTTCAACTTGGAAGGAAGCTCGCTACCCTTGAGTAACGAGGGCGCGAATTATATAGCTTTATATCTTCAAGTCAACCATTCAAGCCAACCATTTTTATTTTTATAGTAAAAATTTTCCGCACAAAGCTTGCCGTTTGACCGATACGCTTCTTTCTTTGCCAATAGCATTCTCCTATAATGCACGAAAAATATTTTAACGCGCATCCGGACGGATGTTAGGTACGTATCTAGGCCTATCGACACCCATTCTTTATCGGCTTCAGCCGCGTTCAACCAAAATCCAATTTGATTCGCAATAAAGGGGCGTACTCATGATTCTTGATAACCTTTTCCAGCTTATGGCGGAAAAACAAGCTTCCGATCTTTACATTTCTGCTGGCACACCCATTCATATTAAGATTCAAGGTACTGTGATGCCGGTCAATCAGCAGATCATGACTCCGGAGATCACGGAAAAAATTGCGTATGAACTGATGACGCCTGCGCAAGCCAAGGTGTTCGAGGATACGATGGAGATGAATATCTCCTTCAGCATCCCTGGGACGGGCAACTACCGAATCAATTTTTTCCGGCAGCGATCTTCGATCGGGATCGTCGTACGCTACATCCAAAGCATCATTCCGGCGCTCGATACGCTTTTGTTACCGTCGGTTCTCACCGAACTCATTATGGAGAAGCGCGGACTGATCCTCATTGTTGGGGCAACGGGTTCAGGCAAATCAACGACAATTGCCTCAATGCTGGATTACCGCAACATCAATCGCAGCGGACACATTCTGACGATCGAGGATCCGATCGAATTTCTTTTCAAGCACAAAAAATCCATCGTCAACCAACGTGAACTGGGCATGGATACGCACGGATGGGGACAAGCACTCAGCAACGCTATGCGTCAAGCGCCAGACTGTATTCTGATCGGCGAAATCCGCGACAAGGAAACCATGCAAGCAGCCATCGCCTACGCACAAACTGGCCATTTGTGTTTGGCGACCATGCACGCCAACAACAGCTACCATGCACTGAACCGGATCGTCAATTTCTTCCCGCTGGAAAATCGTACGGCGCTTTATCTGGATCTTTCCGCCAGCTTGAAAGCTATCATTTCGCAACGTCTAGTCAAACGCCCTGATGGCCAGCGGATTCCGGCGGCAGAAGTTCTGCTCAACACGCGTCACATACAGGAATTGGTCGAACGGGGCGAAATTCAAGGCGTCAAGGAAGCGATGGAACAAAGCTTGGCGCCAGGATCACAAACTTTCGAACAGGATCTTTTCCGCCTTTACCGTGAAGGCACAATCACGCTGGATGAAGCCTTGGCCAATGCAGATTCGCCCACCAATCTGTCGTGGATCATCAACAACTCGGAAGTAACGAACAGCAAGCGCAAGACAAGCACCGAAACAGATCCGATGACCAACACTAATGAAGGTGGAGCATTGTTCAAGGAATTCACGCTCAAACTGAACGATACCGACGAAGCGGCATAAGCCAGCGCAGCGAAGGGAATTTCTTGGAACCGAACATATCTTCGATTTTTGAACAGGCTCAGGACAGCCTCATCACCCTGCGCGATCTGATGCGATTTGCCGTCAGCCGGTTCAGGCAGGCCGACGTCTTTTTTGGCCACGGGACCAACAATGCTTGGGATGAGGCCGCCTACCTGCTGTTACATACCCTGCATTTGCCGATTGATCAGCTTGAGCCATTCATAGACGCGCGCCTGACCGGCCATGAGCTGGCTGAATGCCTGAATATCATCCGTCGGCGCATTGAAGAACGCATCCCCGCTGCCTACCTCACGCATGAAGCCTGGCTCGGGGAATACCGTTTTTACGTCGACCAGCGCGCCATCATCCCGCGCTCGCACATTGCCGAGCTACTGGAAGAACAATTAAGTCCCTGGGTTGAAGATCCATGGGCCATCAATCGTGTACTCGACCTATGTACCGGATCCGGCTGCCTGGCCATTCTGGCAGCATTGGCATTTCCTGAAGCACGCATCGACGCCGTCGATATTTCTGAAGACGCACTATCCGTCGCACGGCGCAATATTTCAGACTACGCACTCGAAACGCGCATTCACACACTCAAATCCGATGCCTTCGCCGCCATCCCCAACGAACGCTACGACCTCATCATCAGCAACCCACCTTACGTCAATAGCGAGTCGATGGCCGCACTGCCTCCGGAATACCGTCAGGAGCCGGAAATCGCCCTGGCTAGCGGTGAAGACGGTCTGGATTTCACGCGCATCATCTTGCACGAAGCTGCCAATCACCTGAACCCCGGCGGCCTGCTGATCGTCGAGATCGGCCATAACCGGGAAGCGCTCGAAGCCGCCTATCCGGATACGCCATTCACCTGGCTCGAAACGGCGGCGGGCGGAAATTTTGTTTTCCTGCTGCGTCAGAAAGATTTACCCGGCGGCCGCTAAAAAGGCGCCCCGGAACCCCTTATAAACAGGGCATCTCCGGGCACCTCCTCTGAAACCCGCGTGGATAAAGGACTTCCGGGCACCCTCTCTGAGATGCCCTGTTTACAAGGGTCTCAGAGCACCCCATCGGAAATGCCCGCAAACAAAGGGGCTCCGGCCAGGCGTTCTAAGATGCTCTGCCCCGTTTAGCCGTTAAGCTTAATTTTCTAGCTCGCGTAGACGCGCCACGGCCTCTTCCACACGCCGGACAGCAATGACCTGTATGCCGGAAACCGCCTGTTTGGGCCGATTGGCCTCAGGAATCAGCGCATACAAAAAGCCGAGTTTGGCCGCTTCCTTAAGGCGCTCTTGCCCACGCGGCGCGGGACGGATTTCTCCCGCCAGACCCACTTCACCGAAAACGACCAGCTTGTCCGGCAGCCGCCGGTTTTTCAGCGACGAAACAATTGCCAGCAATACGGCCAGATCGGCTGCCGGTTCGACAATTTTTACGCCACCAACGGCATTGATAAAAACATCCTGGTCAAAGCAAACGATGCCAGCATGACGATGCAGCACGGCCAGCAGCATCGCCAGCCGCTGCGCATCCAGACCCACAGTCAGGCGGCGTGGATTACCGTGCGCCTGATCGACAAGCGCCTGGATTTCGACAAGCAAGGGCCGCGTCCCCTCCTGCGCAACGAGCACGCAGGAGCCAGGGACATTCTGCCCATGCGGCGACAGAAACATTGCCGAGGGATTGTTGACGCCTTTCAGCCCTCTGTCAGTCATGGCGAAAACACCGATTTCATTGACCGCACCATAGCGGTTTTTGACCGCACGAATCAGGCGAAATCTCGAATGTGCGTCCCCTTCAAAATACAGCACGGTATCGACGATATGCTCAAGCACGCGCGGACCGGCCAACGCCCCCTCCTTGGTCACATGGCCGACGAGGATGATCGTCATCCCGGTCTGTTTGGCTAGCCGCGTCAGCTGCGCCGCACACTCACGCACCTGGGCAACCGAACCGGGCGCAGAGCTAAGCTGCTCGGACCACAAGGTCTGAATCGAATCAATGACCGCCACACACGGCCGTTCCGCCTGTAATACGGCAAGAATCTTTTCCAGATTGATCTCCGCCAGCAACTTGAGGCCGCCGGTATTGAGCGCCAGGCGGCGTGCGCGCAAGGCAACCTGCTGGCCGGACTCCTCGCCACTGACATAAAGTACCGGTTGTCGCACGGCAAGCGCTGTCAATGCCTGCAACAGCAGCGTGCTCTTGCCGATCCCCGGATCACCGCCGATCAACACGACGCCGCCAGCCACCAGCCCGCCGCCAAGTACCCGATCGAATTCCCCCATCCCCGTCGGCAAACGGTCTTCCTCTCGCGCCTCAATGTCGGCCAGCGCCTGTAGATGCGCCACACCACCCAGCGCGGCAAAGCGCTTGCCGTTCGCGGGCACGGTCTCAACAAGCGTTTCAACCAGCGTATTCCAGCCGCCGCAGCCCGGACATTGCCCCTGCCATTTGGAGGCACTGGCGCCGCATTCGGTACAGGCGTACATCGTTTTTGTTTTGGCCATTGATTGCCTGCTTTCAAACTTCGGCGACCGGCACGCGCGGCGCCAGAGCACACAGCAACTCGTAACTGATCGTTCCTGCCGCCGCGGCCACTTCCTCAACCGGCAGCTTTTCACCCCATAGAACGACCTTGCTACCTACGCCCGCCGCAGGCAAATCACTCAGGTCGCAGGCCAGCATATCCATGGATACCCGGCCAATCGTCCGCGTTCTCTGGCCGTCGACCAGAATCGGCGTCCCCGTCGGCGCATGGCGCGGATAACCGTCGGCATAACCACAGGCAACGATGCCCAAACGCATTTCGCGCTCGGCAACGAACGTGCCGCCGTAGCCGACCCGTTCGCCGGCGCCTACCGTTTCAACGGCAATGATGCGGCTGCCCAGCGTCATGACAGGCTGCAAATCCAGACGGACCGCAGGGGTCTCGGTAAAAGGTGAGCCTCCGTAAATCATGATGCCAGGGCGCACCCAGCCATGTACCGTCTCCGGGTGGCGCATCAGTGCGGCTGAATTCGCCATTGATACGGGAAACGTCGCGGCTTCCGGCCAGGCATTGCGGATCGCATCAAGGTGCGCCAATTGCCAGGCAACTCCACGCTCGCCATCGGCATCGGAAAAATGCGTCATCAACGTCTTTTCGCCCAATACAGAAATGCGCTCCAGTGCCGCCCGCAGTGAGGAGATCTGGTCGAAGGTAAAACCAAGCCGGTTCATCCCCGTATTCAGCTTGAGATAAATCGGCAAAGGTCCAGGCAAACCCACTGTTTGCAGCAATTTAAGCTGTTCCAGGCAGTGAATTGCCGGCGTTAGCCGGTATTCGGCGCATGTATGCACGTCGCGCGCCTCGAAAACGCCTTCGAGCAACAGAATGGGTTGCCTAAAACCGGCATCGCGCAAAGTGACCGCATCGGACAGATCGAGCAACGCAAAACCGTCTGCTACATCGCCAAGCGCCCGTGCCGTACGCAACAGGCCGTGACCATACGCATTAGCCTTAACGACTGCCCAGGCTTTGACAGACTCCCCGCCACGGGCGGCATATTTTTTGGCAAGAAGATAATTGTGACGAATTGCGGCCGTAGCAATGCGGGCTTGAATTGGACGAGGCATGGATAAAAAACCTGAGGCCTGAAAACGGGAAGTTGAAACGAAAAAATTTATCCGGAAATTTCCCGGGAAAATCAAAACAGCGGCATTGTGCCTCAACCATCACGCATCCATCAAAAATCCATCAAAAAATTCCCCAGCCCATTCCGCAGCTGCGGCAAAAAACCCTACCGCCATGACCTCAACCCATCCCTAGACTGACAAACGTTTCAGAGAAAGTAGAGAGCTGCCGCAGTCCTTATATCCCCGCCACTCCTCAATGCTCTGCTCGTCGCTCCCCGGCGACAAATCGGGATATCAATCTGGTTTTCGTGGTATAAAACTGCCCGTCTTGTTAGAAACTGTCCAGTGTTAATGCCTTTCGGCTTTTACATTATTATGGCGGCGCAATTTTTTTCTGCGCTTGCCGACAACGCGTTGCTCATCGTTGCGATCGCCGTCCTGCGAGAAATGCAGGCGCCGCCAGCTTATGAGCCGTTGTTAAAAACATTCTTCACTGTTTCCTACGTCGCCCTCGCCGCGTTTGTCGGCGCATTCGCCGATTCGATGCCCAAATGGCGCGTCATGTTCATCAGCAACGCCATTAAAATCGGCGGCTGCATCATGATGTTTTTCCACGTACATCCGCTCTTTGCCTATGCGATCGTCGGTCTGGGCGCCGCCGCTTATTCGCCCGCCAAGTACGGCATTCTGACTGAATATCTACCGCACCGACTGCTGGTCGTCGCCAATGGCTGGATCGAAGGACTGACCGTTGGCGCCATCATTCTCGGCGTTGTCATCGGCGGCACGCTGATTCAGCCTGGGCTGGCCGCCCGCCTGCTCAGCCCTGACCTGCCGTTCATTAAACTGGGCATCGACTCGATTAGTGAGATAGCGATTGCCATCACCTGTTTTTTCTATCTCCTCGCCACCCTTTTTAATCTGTACATTCCTGATACCGGCGTCGAGCACAAAAAATTGCACAAGAACCCGCTTTATTTGTTCCAGGAATTCAACCGCTGCATGATATTGCTCTGGCGCGACCGTCTCGGTCAGGTTTCACTGGCCGTCACCACGCTGTTCTGGGGCGCCAGCGCAACCTTACAGTTCATCGTCATCAAATGGGCGGAAGCCGCCCTGCATCTCAACCTCTCCAAATCGAGCATGTTGCAGGGCGTCGTCGCCATCGGCGTGGCACTCGGTGCAGCGGCTGCTGCCAAAATAGTGACGTTGCGCCAATCCGTGCGTATCATTCCGCTTGGAATTGCCATGGGCCTCATCGTCCTGTGTATGGTTTTCGTCAGCAATCTCTGGGTCGCCATTGCCCTGCTCATCATTATCGGCGCACTTGCAGGCTTCTTTGTTGTGCCGATGAATGCTTTGCTGCAGCACCGCGGTCATCAGTTAATGGGGGCAGGTCACTCGATTGCCGTACAGAATTTCAACGAAAATCTCTCGATTCTGGTCATGACCTGTCTGTACTATCTAATGATGCAGATCAACCTCTCGATCTATTGGGTCATCACCCTATTCGGGCTATTCGTCAGCGGCAGCATGCTGCTCGTCAAACGCCGCCACGAGCATAATCAGCGCATCCAAGACGATGTGATCCATCTCGACGATTCGACGCACTGATTTAAGGCGGATTTAAGATGTATTGACGATGCGCTGCATCAGTGCGCGTGCGCGGCACAAGTCTTCCCAGGCTTTGGCCTTGTCCGGCAGGTTGCGCAGTAAGTAGGCCGGGTGATAGGTGACAAGCGTAGGAATTTCCAGTTCGCCCTGCCGGTATATCAAAAACCTGCCGCGCATACTGGCCAAAGAGCCCTCTTCGCCCAGCACGGCAGCAACCGCTGCCTTACCGAGCAACACGATCAACTTGGGTTGCAACAATTCAATCTGGCGTTGCAAGTAAGGCCGGCAGGCGGCCATTTCTGATAGCTCAGGGGTGCGGTTGCCCGGAGGGCGACATTTGACGGCGTTGGCGATATAGACGTTTTCTCCACGCGCCAGATCGATCGCCGCCAGCATGGCGTCGAGTAGCCGACCGGCCTGGCCGACAAACGGCTCACCACGCGCATCTTCCTCCGCCCCCGGCCCTTCGCCAATGAAAAGCCAGTCGGCCTGTTCGTCGCCGACGCCGGGCACCGCCTGCTTTCGCTTGGCACATAAGCCGCAAAGATGACAATCCATGATGGTCTGCCGTAATTGTGGCCAATCCATATCCATGACCTTTGCAAGCGCATCATGCTTATTGTCCGGCCGTACCATTTCTTTAGCAGATGCTGCAATCGGCGCAGGCCCCGGCAATACAGGGGACTGACTCGTTTCGGGCTGAACATCATGCATTGCCAGGGTCTGAACGGTTTCGGCGCACGGCGAATCGCCCATCGGTTTTGGGCGGACACGCAATATCCACTGCGGCGAGAGTCCCATTTCATCGAGTATTCGTTTGCGTGTCAGGCTCATGCCAGCACCTCATGCCGCTTTGCCAAGGCTTTCGATGAATTCGGTAAATTTACCCACATTGCTCGCTCAACCGCATTTCTTCCAACGCCCGCGACATTACGACTGCGTCTTCGCTTCCCTCAGTATCGTGGTAATAATTCCGGCGCACACCGATTTGTTGAAAACCAACATGGCGATACAGCGCCAGTGCTGCGGCATTGGACGGACGAACTTCCAGCAGCAGGATGCGGCCACCGGCATCTTGCGCCATCATCATGGCCTGATGCAGCAGGTGTGCCCCCAGCTTTTTTCCCTGATGGGTTGGCGCAACGACAATATTCAGCAGATGGGCTTCGTCAGCCGCCATCATCAAGATGAAATAGCCAAGAATCCCCTCATCACTGCGATATACCTGACATAAGTAGCCGCTTGTTATCGAGTCGACAAAATTACCGCGGCTCCAAGGAAAATGGCAGGCCTGCCGCTCAATATACAGCACCACGTCAAGATCCGATAACACCATCGGTGCCAAACTGGCCTGGGGTGTTTGCATCATGGCGCTCATCAGGCATGCCCACCTTCAGCCAGACGCTCGGCTATCGTTTTGGCCACCTTGTCACGCACATACAGCGGCACAGCATCCGCCGGATCGAGCCGCTCACCACGCATCAGACGCGGCGCAGCAAGCCGCGCCACCGCGCTCGCGCAGGGCATAATTTCCGGCCTCCATTCCACCACGCAGCCAGCCAGACGTTCGCGAATCTGGTGATAGACCGTCAATGCATTACCGCAGGCCAGCCAACCCGTCGAATCAGGCCGCGGCAAAGCCTCCGGCGCATAGACGCCTTCTGCAAATACTCGGCGGCCGTGGTCGAATGCCGCGCAATACACCTCCCCCATCCGCGCATCAAGCGTCACCATTACACGCTCGCCTCCGGTCGATGCAGCCACGGCTTCCAGCGTACCCACGCCCAGCAAAGGCAGGTCGTGTGCGATTGCCAACCCCTGCGCCAGGCCACAAGACACGCGCAGCCCAGTGAATGCGCCGGGCCCTTGACCAAAGGCTAATCCATCAAGGCAGGCAAAACTCAACCCGGCATCGGCCAATATCTGTGCCGCCAAAGGCAGAAGCGTCGCAGAATTCGACAAGCCTTCCGGACAAAAGCGTTCGACGATTTCTCCTTCCAGCCAGAGTGCAACCGAACCAGGATCAACCGCCGTTTCAAGGGCAAGAATCTTCATCCGTCTATTTTACTGGAAGCCAATTTCACATGCGAAAACACGTGCCAACATTAGAAAACGCTTGAACAAACAATGATTGATCTGTACAATCCACCGGATTCGAGAAATGCGTTGCGCCCGTAGCTCAGTTGGATAGAGTACTTGGCTACGAACCAAGGGGTCGGGCGTTCGAATCGCTCCGGGCGCGCCACGCAAATCCGAAAACAGAACAGGGATTGAGTCAGCAATGATTCAATCCTTTTTCTTTTTGAGTGCCGCCCATAGCAATGGGGGTTGTGCGTGCGGAGCGCTGGCAAGTCATGGGAACGGTCAGTTTTTGCTGACCTTTTAGGCCAAACTTTCCTCTAGCCCCTCAGTAAGCGATTCCGTCGTTTTCATTCTTTATGATTTTCGCCAGTCTTACCGATGGCATTGGAAACGCAACCACAGCCCCAATATGCAGACTGATCATTGTTTTATTCGCCTTGAACACATAAACCGAAAAGGAGCGTCACATGACTGATGGTACTGACTTGGTTCCCGGGCCCAGCGAATCGCTGGTTAAAACGACGCACCTGATTTACGCACTGCATACAGTCAGCATAATCTTCGGGATATTTGGGACACTGACGATCGTTGGCCTGTTCTTGTTCGGCTGGCCGTCGCTTATCGCGGTAATCATCAATTACATAAAACGCAATGAAGTCCGCAACACCTGGCTGGAGTCACATTTCCGCTGGCAAATCCGCACCTTCTGGTACGCGTTGCTCTGGTTGATCATCATCGCTATCCCTTCGTTCTTATTGATGATCGTGCTTGTCGGCTTTGCGCTGTGGTATATCGGCATGTCGCTGCTTGGCATCTGGGCAATTTACCGCATTGCCCGCGGCTGGCTGGCGCTGAACGATAGAAAAGCGCTCCCGATCTGATTCAGCGCCCCCGGAAACCCGCGTGGATAGGGCATTTCCGGGTAGGCACCCCTGAAACCCGCATGAATAAAGGATCTCCGGACAGGCATCCGGAGATGCCCTGTTTACAAGGGTTTCCGCCCCCCTTCTGGAGATGCGCCAAGAAGCGCCTTTTTCTACGACGCCCGACTCCGGAACCTCAGGCGTCAGGAAACTTCGTCGATCCAAGCCTGCTGAAGCGCTTCCAGAATCTTCTCGCCGCAACGATTAGGCTCGTCGTCAAAACCGGGCAATGCCTTGACCCAATTCATCAGATCGACAAAGTTGACCTTACGCGGGTCGACATCCGGGTAGGCATCCGCCAATTCGGCGACCAGTTCATGAATATCTGTCCATTTCATGGCTAGTGCTGCCCTTCCTTTGCCATATTGATCGAATAACGCGGAATTTCAACGACAAGCGGCGTATCGTTTACGATCGCCTGGCAGGACAGGCGCGAATTGGGTTCCAGCCCCCAAGCCTGATCCAGGCGATCTTCCTCCAGCTCATCCGGCGGTTCCAATCCATCGTAGCCTTCGCGGATGATGACGTGACAGGTCGTGCAAGCACAGGACATTTCACAGGCATGCTCAATGGCAATGCCGTGATTGAGCAGCGCTTCGCAGACTGATTCGCCGGGTTGCGCATCAATAACCGCCCCTTCCGGACAAAGTTCGACATGGGGCAATACGATAATTTGCGTCATAACGTATTTCCTTTAGGTGCTTGCGCATTTTGCACAAGACCAACCTCGGCCTCCAAGGCATCGACCTGCTGTCCGGCAAAAGCACGGCGAATCGATTCATTCATGCGGTGTGCAGCAAAATCACGGGTCCCTGCATCCAGCGCATTGATGGCAGCATTGATTGCAGAACGATCTTCGCCCAGTGCTGCAGCCTGCAACTGTGTAATTAGCGATTCGATATTCGTTCGCTGCGCTTCATCCAGCAGACCGGCATCACTTTTCAAGGCGGATTGTACGGCCTCGATCATGCGCTGCGCCTCCACCTGAGCCTCCTTGACGGCACGGCGCAAGGCATCGTCCTGACTATGTGCCAGCGAGTCTTTGAGCATGGCGGTGATTTCGTCATCGGACAATCCGTAAGACGGCTTGACAGCAATGCTCGCTTCGACGCCGGCGGTCGTTTCGCGCGCCGACACCGACAGCAGGCCGTCGGCATCGACCTGAAACGTGACCCGAATACGCGCCGCACCAGCAACCATCGGCGGAATCCCGCGCAAATCAAAGCGTGCCAGTGAGCGGCAGTCGCTGACCAGTTCGCGTTCGCCCTGGACGACATGGATGGCCAGAGCAGTCTGCCCATCGCGGAAGGTTGTGAACTCCTGCGCACGCGCGACGGGAATCGTCGAATTGCGCGGGATGATCTTTTCTGCCAGGCCGCCCATCGTCTCCAGCCCGAGCGACAACGGAATCACATCGAGCAGCAACCAATCGTCGCCCGGCGCACGATTACCCGCCAACAGATTGGCCTGCATCGCGGCGCCCAAGGCGACCACTTTGTCAGGATCGAGATTGTTCAGTGGCTCCCGCCCAAAGAAATTGCCAACAGCGCGCTGAATCTGCGGCATGCGCGTCGCGCCGCCAACCATCACGACGCCCTTAATCTCATCCGCCGCCAGGCCAGCATCACGCAGGCATTTTCTGACGGCCTGCAGCGTCCGGGTAACCAGTGTCTGCGTAATTTCAGCAAAAATTTCCGTCGTCAATTTCAGATCGACGATTTCACCACTGCCCAGATTGGCGACGATCGAGGCAGCATTGTGTAGCGTCAAATGCTCCTTGGCCTCGCGCGCACGGCTCAGCAGCAGGCGCGCATCTTCAGCCGAAAGCGGCCGCAGCCCGGCCGTTTCGATAATCCAGCAGAAAATGCGCTGATCGAAATCATCGCCGCCGAGCGCAGAATCCCCGCCTGTCGCCAGTACCTCAAAAACCCCGCGCGAGAGCCTGAGGATTGAAATATCAAATGTTCCGCCACCCAGATCGTAGACGGCGTAAGTGCCCTCCGCACCATTGTCGAGGCCATAGGCAATGGCTGCGGCAGTCGGTTCATTGAGTAGGCGCAATACGGACAGTCCGGCAAGTTTGGCGGCATCCTTGGTCGCCTGACGCTGCGCATCGTCAAAATAGGCCGGCACGGTAATCACGGCACCCACCAGCGACCCGCCCAGCGCCGCTTCGGCACGTTCGCGTAAAGTTTTGAGAATATCGGCAGAAACTTCGACGGGTGATTTGACCCCTGCGGCCGTGCGCACACGAACCATACCGGGCGCATCGTCAAAATAGTAAGGCATCGACTCCCGATGCACGACGTCCGAGATACCCCGCCCCATGAGGCGTTTCACGGAGACGATGACATTGCGTGGATCATCCGCTTGCCGTAAGCGTGCTTCGTAGCCGACAATCGGCTCACTTTCCGCGCGATAACGCACCACCGAAGGAAGTAACGGCCGCCCTTGCTCATCGCTGATCACACAGGCTTGGCCGCTGCGCACCGTCGCCACCAGCGAGTTGGTCGTACCGAGATCGATTCCTACGGCGAGTTTATGCTGGTGCGGCGCGGGCGACTCGCCCGGCTCAGAAATTTGCAGTAAAGCCATGGAAAACAGTCTGTCGTCAGTCGTTCAGCACATACTGAATCGTTTTATTGTTCAAGCGCAGCAAGCGCTTCGTCAATTTCCGCCAATAATTTTTCGAGATACATCAGGCGCAATACCCCATCTTCTGCCGCCTGGCAGTCACGCCGCCCATCAAGATCAAGCGCCAGCGTCTCGTAAGCTTGCCGAATCTGCGCACGAACACGCACTTCTTGATCCGCCAGATCGGTCACATTGCCAGCTGCGCGCGCCTCTGCAACGGCCTCCCGCCACTCCATCTGCTCCATGAGAAAAGCGGTCGACATCGTCGTATTGTTTTCTGCCTTCACCTTATGGCCAAGCAGCTCCAGCAGGTAACGCGCGCGCGGTAAGGGTTTGCGTAAGGTCTGGTACGCCTCGTTGGCTTTCGTTGCCCATTGGAGCGAACGCCGCTGAGCTGCTTCGTCGGCATCGGCGAAGCGGTCGGGATGAATCTGCGCCTGAATTTCCCGATAACTGCGGTCAAGCGCATCGCTGTCGATACGGAACGCTCTCGGCAAGCCGAAAAGTGCGAAATGATCTACGTTAAAGTCCATAATCGTCATCTAATCAAACACTGAAGCTTTCGCCACAGCCGCACGCTCCCTTGACATTCGGATTGTCGAACTTGAAGCCTTCGTTCAAGCCTTCGCGCACATAATCAAGCCGTGTGCCGTCAAGATATGGCAGGCTCTTGGCATCGACCAGCACCCGCACGCCGTGCGATTCAAATTCGACATCGCCCTCTTCGACCATATCGGCAAATTCCAGTTTGTAGGCCACGCCAGAACAGCCGCTGGTGCGCACGCCCAAACGCAAGCCGATCCCTTTGCCGCGTTTGGTAATGTAGTGGGCGACGTGTTGTGCCGCCCTTTCTGAAAGGCTAACCGCCATCATTGCCTCCTTGCCGAAACAGAACAGTTCATTCGCCCTGTTTTTTCCGGTAATCCGCAACCGCCGCCTTGATCGCATCTTCGGCCAGAATCGAACAATGGATTTTCACTGGCGGCAGCGCCAGTTCCTCGGCAATTTGCGTATTCTTGATTTCGAGCGCCTGTTCGAGCGTTTTGCCTTTGACCCATTCGGTAATCAGCGACGATGAGGCAATCGCCGAGCCGCAGCCATAGGTCTTGAATTTTGCGTCCTTGATGACGCCATCCTTACCTACCTTGATTTGCAGCTTCATCACGTCGCCGCAGGCCGGCGCGCCGACCATGCCGGTCGCTACGCCTTCCTCGTCCTTGTCGAAAGAACCGACATTACGCGGGTGTTCGTAGTGATCCAAAAGTTTTTCGCTATACGCCATACCAATTCCTCCAGTATTTCAATCAGTGAGCCGCCCATTGCACGGAGTTTAGGTCGACTCCATCACGAACCATTTCCCACAACGGCGACAGATCGCGCAGTTTGTCGATCTTGCTGTGCAACAGTTCAATGGCATAGTCGATCTCCTCTTCAGTATTGAAGCGTCCGAGAGTAAAACGGATCGAACTGTGCGCCAATTCATCGTTGCGCCCCAATGCACGCAACACATAGGATGGCTCCAGCGAAGCGGAAGTACACGCCGAGCCAGAAGAAACGGCCAAATCCTTCAAAGCCATCATCAACGATTCGCCTTCAACATAGGCAAAGCTGATATTCAGGTTATGCGGCACGCGCTGTTCCATATCGCCATTGACATAAACCTGCGGAATACTGGACAGCCCCGCCAGCAAGCGATCGCGCAGAATGCGAATGCGCGCACTTTCCTCTGCCATTTCCAGACGCGCCAGACGGAAAGCCTCCCCCATGCCGACAATCTGGTGCACAGGCAAAGTCCCCGAGCGGAAGCCGCGTTCATGCCCCCCGCCGTGCATCTGCGCTTCCAGGCGGACACGCGGTTTACGGCGCACGTAAAGCGCGCCAATCCCTTTCGGACCATAAACCTTATGCGCTGAAAGACTCATCAGATCAACTTTCAGACGTCCGACGTCAATTTCAATCTTACCCGTCGCCTGTGTCGCGTCGACATGGAAAATGATGCCTTTTTCACGACAGATTTCACCGATTTCAGCAATTGGCTGAATGACGCCGATCTCGTTATTGACGAACATCACCGAGACAAGAATCGTATCGGGCTGCAGCGCGGCCTTAAATACATCCAGGTCAATCAGACCGTTTTCCATCACATCGAGATAGGTCACTGAAAAACCTTGCCGTTCCAATTCGCGGCAGGTATCGAGAACGGCCTTATGCTCGGTCTTGACGGTAATGATGTGTTTACCCTTGCCTGAGTAAAAATGCGCAGCCCCCTTAATGGCCAGATTGTCCGACTCAGTCGCGCCAGAAGTCCAGACGATTTCCTTGGGATCAGCATTCAGCAGTGCGGCAACCTCAGCACGCGCCGCCTCGACCGCCGCCTCGGCCTGCCAACCGAAAGCGTGTGAACGTGAGGCAGGATTCCCGAACTGCTCGCATAGATAGGGAATCATTTTTTCCGCAACGCGAGGATCAACCGGCGTTGTCGCTGAATTATCAAGGTAAATCGGCAGTTTCAGCATTTCATTGAACTCCTTGTGATTGCATAGCCTGCATACTATTTATTCAGGCAAACTCAGGCAGAAATGGAAAGTGGCTGCCGCTGTGCGGCAAAATCTGTTGTTTTACGCAAGGTTTTGATGACAGTCGCACTTTCCTGATGCCTCTGGCTGTCTACCAGATGACTCAGCGTCACCGAGGATAAATACTCGTACATCTTCAGGTTCAGCGTTGTCCATAAATCATGGGTCATGCAACGGGAATCATCCCTGCAATTTTCGCCTCCGCCGCATTGCGTGGCATCCAGCGGTTCATCAACCGCGCGGATGATGTCAGTCACGGTAATCTGACTCCCCTGCCGTGCCAGGCAATATCCGCCGCCCGGACCGCGCACGCTATTGACTAGCCCGGAACGGCGCAGTTTCCCGAAAAGCTGCTCAAGATAAGACAGCGAAATTTTCTGGCGTCCGCTGATTCCCGCCAGAGTCACCGGCCCTTGCCCTGAATTCAGCGCCAGATCGATCATTGCCGTCACGGCAAAACGTCCTTTGGTAGTCAGTCGCATTAAGCTCTCCTCATCCCGTCAATACCAGACTTTATTTGTCGACTATATAAAATCCGCACAATATTAGTCAACTATTTTGTTCAAGTATTGCGGGTCGAATTTGTCTGCCGTTGCCAGTTCATCTTCTAAAGGCACACCCATGACTTCCAGTTTTTGTAACAAACACGCAATGCGCCGGTCTGTCTCAACCGCATGATCAAGCAGGCCATGAATAGCCTTGGCCAGCGGGTCGTCCTGCTTGTCGCCCAGTGCATAGGCGGAAAACCCCATTTGACCCGCTTTCTCTTCGCGTTTTTGCGCTTGTGCCGAATCGATGATTCGCGCCGGATTGCCCACTGCCGTCGCCCCCTCTGGCACGTCTTTGACGACAACGGCGTTGGAGCCGACTTTGGCACCTTCGCCAATCGTAATCGGACCCAGAATCTGCGCACCCGCGCCGACAACGACGCCGTCGGCAAGCGTCGGGTGCCGTTTGCCCTTGTTCCAAGAAGTACCGCCCAGCGTCACGCCATGATAAAGCGTCACATCATCTCCGATGACCGCCGTCTCGCCGATGACGACGCCCATACCGTGGTCGATGAAAAAGCGGCGGCCAATGGTTGCGCCGGGATGTATTTCGATGCCGGTCAGAAAACGCGCACAATGTGAAATAAATCGGCCAAACCAGTAAAAACCGCGCACCCACAGCCCGTGCGCCAGGCGATGCAGAATGATCGCGTGCAGCCCCGGATAACAGGTTAAAACCTCCCAGCTCGTACGCGCCGCAGGATCGCGGTCGAATATCGAACGGATGTCTTCACGCAAGGCGTTGAACATGGGCAGGTTTCTCCGGAAAAAAACTGGGAGAGTTTACAATACCCGACTTGCACCATCAAGAATTAAGCACACCAAGAGGACATACTCTGGCGGCGCGTTAAGTATTCTGTTTTGTGCCCATTTAACGCCCAATCAGTATCTAGGCCGAATATCCAGGCCGAACATCCAGGCTGCATACCAGACAGACGGATGCCCGAGCTTCCCTCGGTCATCTCAGTGATTACTCCTCCTGTCCGGCCCCCGGGTTCTTATCCACGGCATCGAGAATACCGCGCAAAATATTGACCTCATCCCGCTCCAAGGCCACGCGCCCGAACAAACGGCGTAATTTTGGCATCAGACGTTTCGGATGCTGCGGGTCATGGAATCCAGCGCGAATCATCACATCGCGCAAGTGCGCATAAAAGCGCTCCACTTCCTCATGCGTTGCGGGCGGCGAAGAAAACGGCGTCACCCGCCCTGCTGTACATTCCTGACCCAGCGGCGCGCCGGATAGCGCATTTTGGCGCAGCTCATAGCACAACACCTGAACTGCTGCGCCCAAATTGAGCGAGCTATACACAGGATCGGCCGGAATATGCACAATATACCGGCAACGCTGAACATCCTCGTTCGATAACCCCCGGGTCTCGTTACCGAACACCAGCGCCACATCACCACGCTCTGCCTGTTCCAGAACCAGGGAAGCCGCATCGCGCACGGACAACGGCGCAGGCCCCAGGTCACGTTGTCGCGCTGACAAGGCAATCGCCAGAATCGTTCCATGCAGCGCTTCATCAAGCGACTGACAGATAGGGGCCGCCTGCAAAACATCATCGGCGCCCGCCGCGCGCGCAGTAGCTACGGGGTTGGGAAAGCGCTCCGGATTCACCAACATCAACCGCGCCACCCCCATCGTCTTCATCGCCCGCGCCGCTGCACCGATATTGCCTGGATGACTGGGATTCGAGAGAACGATGCGCACATTCGCCAAGCGCTGAATACGCCCGGAAACAGGCGAACACCCCGGCAAAGACGGGGCTGGAAAAAGTGGAGGGCGTAGATTCATATTAAAATGGCGGTCTTCGCTACGTTCATTACGATTCGATGATTTCGCTTCGGCGCCTGCAAACCAACCCAACCAGCCGCCGTCCGAAGAATTTTTAGGAATTTTCAAGAGACGCCCATGCACCCAGCGCTCAACATCATGATCAAGGCTGCGCGCCGTGCCAGCCAGATTATCAACCGCGCCTCGCTCGACCTTGAACACCTGCACATTGCAAGCAAGGCACACAACGATTTTGTCACCGAGGTCGACAAGACTGCTGAAGCGGCCATTGTTTCGATTCTGCGCGAGGCCTATCCGGACTACGGAATTCTAGCAGAGGAGAATGGGCGCATTGCCGGCCAGGGCGCGGGCAATGACTATCAGTGGATCATCGATCCGCTCGACGGAACGACCAACTTTATCCACGGCTTTCCGCAATATTCCGTATCGATTGCGCTCGCCTACAAGGGACAAGTCACGCAGGCCGTCATTTATGACACGACGCGCAATGAAATGTTTACCGCCAGCAAAGGCAACGGCGCCTTTCTCAATGAACGCCGGATTCGCGTCTCCAAATGCGCCAAACTCAGCGGCGCCCTGCTCGGCACGGGTTTCCCCTTCCGCCTGTTCGAACATATCGACACATATCTGAAGCTGTTCAAGGATTTCACGCAACACAGCGCCGGCATCCGCCGCGCCGGTTCGGCAGCGCTCGATCTTGCCTATGTCGCCTGTGGCCGGCTTGACGGTTTTTGGGAAATCGGCCTGATGCCGTGGGATATGGCAGCCGGCACCCTACTCATCAGTGAAGCAGGCGGCCTCGTCGGCGATCTTTCCGGCGGCAGCCGCTATCTGGAAACCAACAACCTGATCGCCGGTACGCCCAAGGTGTTCGCCCAGATTCTGCAAGTCATTGACGCACACCGCACGCCTGCGCTGCCCGCGTAAAAACGCAGGCGGCAAAGCGTACAGAGATCAGAGATCAGCCAGACCACCGCTGAAGCCCGCGTGGATAGGGCGTTTGCAGACAGGCACCTCTGGAACCCGCGTGGATAAAGGATCTCCGGGCACGCCCCTCGGAGACGCCCTGTTTATAAGGGCTTCAGAGCATCCACCTTGGAGAAGCCCTAAATACGCGGGCTTCAGGCCACCTCTTTTTG
>CALAIL010000025.1 GCA_937923255.1 uncultured Propionivibrio sp.
AAGCCCTTTATTTATAAGGGTTCCAGAGGTGCCTGCCCGCAAACGCCCTATCCACACGGGGTTGCGGGCAGCTCTTTTTAAAAACCAGATAATCTATAGCGGCTCGACGTTGCCAAAAGACAAGGTGGAGCCAGCGCGGCATTCCGGCCGGACGTAGAGGCGCTTTATTTCGCGGCACGCCGGGCTGTGGCCTACGGGGCGGCATCGCACTAAAATAGGCGGCATTGCATTTGCATTGAACATGGCAGAAGCTTTCGCCGACTGTTTTTCGCTTTTTTTCTGTTTTTTCATTGCTCCCATGTCTGATTTTTTTCCTTCGTGGTTTTCCATTCCGTTGCTGCCCGCCTCGCTGTGGCTGCCGACGGCGGCGCTGGCCGCCGTCCTGCTTGATCGCTTTCTCGGCGAGCTGCCGCGCTTTCATCCGCTGGTCGGCTTTGGCGCATTCGTCGATCTGCTCGAAAAGCTGCTGAACCCGTCGCTGCAGCGGGGCGACAATGCGCTGGAAAGCCGCTTCATCGGCCTGCTCGCCTGGGGAACGGCGGTGCTGCCGTGGGTGGCGCTGGCGGCCTGGCTGACCTGGCCGCGCAAGACGCCGATCAACTGGCTGTTCGACACGCTGCTGCTTTATTTTGCGCTGGGCGGGCGCAGTCTGACTGAGCACGCCGAGCGCGTCGCGCGCGATCTGGCCGCCGGCAATCTGGCGGCGGCGCGGCGGCACGTCGGCTGGATCGTGTCGCGCCGTACCGACGATCTGGACAAATCGGGCGTTGCCAGGGCAGCGGTGGAATCGACGCTGGAAAACGGCAACGATGCGATCTTCGGCACGCTGTTCTGGTTTGCGCTTTTTGGCGGCGGCGGCGCGGTATTTTTCCGGCTGACCAATACACTCGATGCGATGTGGGGCTACAAGAACGAACGTTTCCTGCATTTCGGCTGGGCGGCGGCGCGCATTGACGATGTGCTTAACTTCATCCCCGCGCGGCTGACGGCGCTTTCCTACGCCGTGTGCGGCAATACGCGGCAGGCGCTCGATTGCTGGCGGCAGCAGGCCTCCGGCTGGGAAAGCCCGAACGCCGGGCCGGTGATGGCCGCCGGCGCGGGCAGCCTGGGCGTCGTGCTCGGCGGCGCGGCGATTTACCACGGCAATGTTGAAGAACGCCCGCCGCTGGGCGTTGGCCGGCCGCCGCGCGCTGAGGACATTTTCCGCGCCATCGCGCTGGTGCGCCACAGCCTGATGCTGTGGGTCGGGCTGTTCCTGCTCGGCGGGGCGTTGATTGCCCTGCGTAACCTGATTGCCATTATCGGAGGCGCGGCCGGTGCTTGAACATGGCGGCAGACTGCGCGCCGCAGCGCAGCAATACGGTATTCCGCTCGTCGACTGGCTCGACCTGTCGACCGGCATCAACCCCGACACCTATCCGGTGCCGCCGCTCGACCCGGCCTGCTGGAACCGCCTGCCGGAAGACAACGACGGGCTGGAAGCCGCCGCCGCAGGCTATTACGGCAGCGAACGCCTGCTTGCCCTGCCCGGCTCACAGGCCGGCATCATGGGCTTGCCGGCGATGTTTCCCGCGCAAACCCTCGCCTGCGTTGCGCCGATTTACGAAGAACATCCGTATGCCTGGCAACGCGCCGGGCACACCGTCCGCCGCCTGCCGACGCTGGCGCGCGCGCTGGCCGGGGCAACGCCACTGGTTTTGCTGTGCAACCCGAACAACCCGACAGCAACGGCGACGCCGCGCGCCGATCTGTGCGCTGCCGCTGAGCAGCTGCACCGGCGGGGCGGCTGGCTGATCGTCGACGAAGCCTTTGCCGACGCCGAGCCGGAAAACAGCATCGTTTCGCTGGCCGGCAGCGACGCGGCGCCCAATCTGATCGTTCTTCGCTCGCTCGGCAAATTCTTCGGCTTGGCCGGTGCGCGCGTCGGCTTTGTGTTCGGCGCGCCCGAAAAACTCGCCGCGCTGCGCGAAATGCTCGGCCCCTGGCCGCTCGCGCATCCCTCGCGGGCGGTGGCGCGCCAGGCGCTGTGCGACACCGCCTGGCAGAAGGCCGCGCGACACCGCCTGATCGCCGGTTCACAACGGCTGGCCGGCATGCTCGCGCCGCTCGGCGAAGTCGGCCGCACGGCGCTGTTTTGCACTCTGCACAGCCGGCGCACCGCCGAGCTGGCCGATCATTTTGCCCGTCACGCCATCCTCATCCGCCGCTTTGACGAACACGGCCTGCTCCGTTTCGGCCTGCCGGGCGCCGAAAGCGAATGGCAGCGTCTGCACACGGCGCTGGCCGCCTGTCCGAAAGGGTAATGCCGCATGACGCCGAATAGACTTCTTTGGCTTTGCTTCTGGCTGCTGTCTGCATCGAGCGCGCTGGCCGCCGGCATCAGCGTGCGCGACGACACCGGCGCGACGGTCAGCCTGGCGCAGCCGGCGCAGCGCATCGTTACGCTGTCGCCGCATCTGGCGGAAACCGTGTTTGCCGCCGGCGCGGGCGGACAGATTGTCGGCACGGTCGATTACAGCAACTATCCCGAAGCCGCCCGTCGCATCCCGCGCGTCGGCGGTTATTCGCGTTTCGATCTGGAAGCCGTGGTGGCGCTCAAACCCGATCTGATCATCGCCTGGGAAGGCGGGAATGCACCGGCGCACCTGCAAAAACTGCGTCGCCTGGGGCTGCCGGTCTATCTGTCGCAGATCAACCGGCTCGAAGACATCGCCAGCGAAATCGAACGGATCGGCGCCCTGGCCGGCACCCGCCAGAGCGCGGATACGGCGGCGCGCACCTTCCGCCAGCGTCTGGCGGATTTGCAGGCGCGCTACGCCGGCCGTCCCGTGGTACGCACGTTTTACGAAGTCTGGCACCAGCCGCTGAAAACGATCGGCGGGCAACAGTTCATTTCCAGCGTCATCCGCCTGTGCGGCGGCGAAAACGTGTTCGGCACACTCACCGCCACGGCGCCGGATGTGACCGTCGAAGCCGTGCTGGCCGCCAACCCGGAAGCCATCATCGCCAGCGGCATGGGCGAAGCGCGCCCCGAATGGCTGGACGACTGGCAGGCGCGCCCCGGCCTGCTGGCCGCACAACGGAAAAACCTCTTTTTCATTCCACCCGACCTGATCCAGCGCCACACGCCGCGCCTGCTCGACGGCGCCGAGCGGCTCTGCCAGCACCTCGAAACGGCGCGCAGCCGGCGGCCGGCGGCCGGCAATAGGGAATAGGGAACAGCGCATGCAAACTCGCCGCCGCGCCCTGCTGATTCTCGCCGCGCTGAGCCTATTGACCTTGATCAGCCTGCTGCTTGCGCTCTCACTCGGCAATGTTCCTCTCGGGCTGACGGAAACGCTCGCCGCCCTGTTCGGGCGCGGCGAGGGGATGGCGGTTGAGGTCGTGCGCAGTCTGCGCCTGCCGCGCGCCCTGGCCGGGCTGGCCTGCGGCGGCTTGCTGGCCGTCTCCGGCGCGCTGTTGCAGGTGCTGCTGCGCAATCCGCTGGCCGATCCGTATGTACTCGGTATTTCCGGTGGCGCCAGCGTCGGCGCGTTGCTCGTCATGCTTCTCGGCCTGACCGGCGGCATCGGCGTCGGCGCGGCGGCGTTCTGCGGCGCGCTAGCCGCCATGTTCATGGTCTTCGGCCTGGCGCACGGCAACGGCGGCTGGACACAGACGCGGCTGCTGCTCACCGGCGTCATCGTCGCCTCCGGCTGCGGCGCTGCCGTGGCGCTGATGCTGTCAATCGCGCCGGACTACAAGTTGCACGGCATGCTGTTCTGGCTGATGGGCGATCTTTCGCAGGCAGGCAATCCGGCGCCGGGGCTGGGGGCGCTGGCGCTGATCGTTCTGGCAACGCTGCCCGTTGCGCGCGAACTCAATCTGCTGGCGCGCAACGCTGATCTGGCGCAGACGCTCGGCGTCGAAATCGGCCGTCTGCGGCTTGCCGTTTACGTCATCGCTTCGCTGGCAACCGCCACCGCCGTGACACAGGTCGGCTCGGTCGGCTTCATCGGCCTGATCGTGCCGCACCTCACCCGCCTGGCCGTCGGCAACGACCAGCGCATTCTGCTGCCGGCCTCGGCGCTGGCGGGCGGCAGCTTGCTGGTGGTTGCCGATACGCTGGCGCGCACGCTCATCGCGCCGCAGCAACTGCCCGTCGGCGTGCTGACTGCGCTGATCGGCGTGCCCGTTTTTCTGTTTCTGCTCTCGCGCGACCCGCACGCTTCTTCCGCGCATTCTTGAAAGAAGCGATGGGCACAAAGGACAAGCCGATGAAAACGATGGAATCTTCCCCCCTATCCGGCGACAAGCACGCGCCGATCCTGCAACTGCGCCGGCTGTCGGTCGGCATCGGTGAGCGCCGTTTTTGCCGCGACCTTGATCTGACCTTGCGGCCGGGGGAGCGGCTGGCGATTCTCGGACGCAACGGGACCGGCAAATCGACGCTGCTTTCCGTACTCACCGGGCTGCGCGCGCCGCTGACCGGCGAAGTGCACCTGGCCGGACGCCCCTATGCCGCCTTCAGTGCGCGGCAGGCCGCACAATTGCGCGGCTGGCTGCCGCAGGCGCAGCGCGACGCCTTTGCTTCGACGGTATTGGAAACGGCATTGATCGGCCGCCATCCGCACCTTGACCGCTGGAACTGGGAGTCGGAGGACGACGTGCGCATTGCCCGCACGGCGCTGACCGCCGTCGGGCTGGATGGCATGGAACGGCGTGACGTGCAGACGCTTTCCGGCGGCGAACGGCAGCGTCTGGCCGTCGCCACCCTGCTGGCGCAGTCGCCGCGCCTGTTTTTTCTTGACGAACCTTCGACCTACCTCGATCTGAAACACCAGATCGCCGTGCTCGAAATTTTTGCGCGGGAAGCGCGCGAGCGCCAGGCGGCCGTTGTCATGGTGCTGCACGAACCGGCGCTGGCGGCGCGTTTTTGCGACCGGGCGCTGCTGATGTACGGCGACGGATGCGTCGATACCGGCAGCATTGCCGAAATGCTGACGGCCGAACGTTTATCCGCGCTGTTCGAGTATCCGCTGGCGCGCACAGAATGCGGCGGCTACGCCGGTTTCATCGCGCAGTAGCGCGCAAGCGGCTTTAATAACGACTTCCCTTGCCAAACTACGCAAACTACGGTGCTGCTGTGTTGGCTCGCCTTGCCGTACTGCTCATACTGCCTGCGGCTTACCGCCTTGTCTTTGGCAACGTCGGGCCGCTATTGAAGTATCTCGGAGGTGGTGCCCTGCCCCCCCTTATTTAGGGCGTTTCAGAGGAGGCGCCTGGAAACCCTTATAAACAGGGCATCTCCGGCATCCATGCCCTGAAGCCCTTTATTTATAAGGGTTCCAGAGGCACCTGCCCGGAAACGCCCTATCCACGTGGGTTTCCGGGCATGTCCTTTTGTGCATTCGACAATTACGAAGTACCCAAAAACCCCTTAGGCGCAGCCGCAGGCGCGGGGCAGCTTGACGGAAGCAAGGGCTTGATTGTTTGAGCGCAGCGAGTTAATCAAGCCCGCCGACAAGCAACCCGCGACAAGGAGTTTTCTGCGCCTGGGGTCGCCTTTCTTTGCTGACTTTCTTTGGCGAGGCAAAGAAAGTCAGCGGGGCGCGCTGCCGCTCAGCGCAACGGCATCAAGAGGAGTTCCGTGGGTGGAAGTCAGCGCGCACGCTGTGGCGGCTCTTGTTTTTTTAGTTTTAAGGCAACTGTCCGCTAGCCCGCGTATTTAGGGCATTTCAGAGGGGGCGCCCGTAACCCCCTTGTATTTAGGGCATCTCCGGGCACACTGCCCTGAAGCCCTTTATTTATAAGTGTTCCAGAGGCGCCTGCCCGCAAATGCCCTATTCACACGGGTTTCGGAGGAGGTGTCGGGAAACGCCCTGTTTACGCGGGTTTACGGCCACCCTTTCGGAAAGGCGCAATTGACAGGCGCGCGCGCAGGCTAGCTATAATCGGCCCCTCGTTCGGTTCGATGAAACGGAACACGGTGCCAATCCGTGGCGGGCCCGCCGCTGTATCCGGGGACGAACGCCGCACTATCGCAAGAGAGCCACCGTCGGCATCCGATGGGAAGGCGCGGCGGTTCGGACGATCCGGGAGCCAGAAGACGTCTCGAACCCTGTTGCTGTCAACGCATTGAATCCGCCGGCGACGCACTATCAGGCATTTCCGCAGCCGCGCAATTCGATGGCATTTATCTCGAGGAACGGATCATGCGCGTCACCATGACACCGCGGCCGGCTGGCTGCATTTTGCCTATTTCCCCTTTTTTGCCCGACGCCCCTCCGCGTCCGTGTTCAACGCGGCGCCCGCGCTAGCAACACGCTTCCCCTAAACCTATATGGCATGCCGGCAAGGGGCAGTCAAAACAGCCGCGCTCACCCAACCGGCTTCACCCGATCCGCCGCCGCCTCATGCCGCCTCAACTCCAGGAGCATTGAATGAGTATGAATGAAACCCTGTTCAACGTGCCTGCGCTCGACCGCACGTTGACCGCCGCACTGCAACGCAAGATCGACCGCAAAACCAAGCCGCTCGGCGCGCTCGGCCAGATCGAAACGATGGCGATGCAGATCGGCCTGATCCAGCGCACGCTGACGCCGCAACTTAAGCAACCGCATTTTGTCGTCTTTGCCGGCGACCACGGCGCCACCCGTCTGGGCATTTCAAGCGCCTCGCAGGAAGTCACCTGGCAGATGGTGGAAAATTTCCTCGCCGGCGGCGCCGGCATCAATGTGTTCGTGCGCCAGAACGGTCTGGGCATCACCATCGTCGATGCCGGCGTGGCGCACGATTTCGGCCCGCGGCAGGGGCTGGTCGACGCCAAGATTGCGGCCGGAACGCGCAATTACGTCGACGAACCGGCAATGACGGCGGCGCAATGCGCGCTCGCCATGCAGCGCGGCGCACACATCGTGGCCTCGCTCGCCGCAGCGGGCAGCAACGTCATCGGCTTCGGCGAAATGGGCATCGGCAACAGCTCGTCGGCCTCGCTGATCACGCACTGCCTGACCTGCGCGCCGCTCGACGAATGCATCGGCCGTGGCGCCGGACTGGGCGAAGCCGGGCTGCAACGCAAGCGCCGGCTGCTGGCGCAGGCCTTGGCGCGAGCAGGCCAGCCACGCGCGCCGCTGACGGTGCTGGCCGAATTCGGCGGCTTTGAAATCGCCATGATGGCCGGCGCCATGCTCGGCGCGGCGCAGGCAGGCATGCTCCTGCTGATCGACGGTTTCATCGCCGGTTCGGCGGCGCTTGTCGCCTCGCGCCTGGCGCCGCATTTTGCCGAGTACTGCATTTTCTGTCACCATTCCGTCGAGCCTGGACACCGCATCCAGCTCGCCGCCATGAATGCCGACCCGCTGATCGATCTGCGCCTGCGTCTGGGCGAAGGCACGGGCGCGGCGCTGGCGTACCCGCTGGTATTGGCGGCCGTCAATTTTCTCAATGAAATGGCGAGCTTTGAATCTGCCGGCGTGTCGGATCACTAAGGCCGCATGCGAACCCGCGGCGGACAGAAAACGAGGTAGCAATGTTGAAAAGCGACAAGGGAGCACAGGCCGGCCGTTCGGGAAAGCGAACGAAAGAAACGCCGCGCATGGCAAAAACAGCGACACAGCCGGCCGCACCGGTCGTGTCCAGCCTGCTGGAAAACGACCTGTACAAATTCACCATGTGGCAGGCGCTGTTGCACAGCAATCCGGGGGCGCAGGCCGAATACCACTTCGTCTGCCGCAATACGCCGGCCTTCCCGCTGGCCGAGCTGAAAGAGGCTTTCGAGCACGAGCTGGAACACCTGTGCTCGATGCACTTCACGCAGGATGACCTCGACTACCTGTCGGGGCTGCGCTTCATCAAAAGCGACTTTGTCGATTTCCTGTCCGTCTTCCGCTTCCAGCGCCGCTTTATCGACGTGCAAGCGCATGCCGACGGACGGCTGGACATCGTGGCAAACGGCCCGCTCGTGCATGTCATGGGGTTTGAGATTTTTGTCCTCTACATCATCAACGAACTGTATTTTTGCCGCCTGCCGCAGCAGGGCGTGCTGGACGAAGCGCGCCGCCGCCTGCAAGCCAAGATCGCGCTGTTGGAAGCGGGCGTCTCGGCCATTGCCGACGATGACGAGTCCGCCTTCATGTTGTTCGATTTCGGCCTGCGCCGGCGTTATTCCGGCGCCTGGCAGGAAGAAGTGCTGCGCACGCTGGTCGCCGCCGCGCCGGCGCATTTTCGCGGCACGTCGAACGTCTATCTCGCCCAGAAGCTCGGCATCACGCCGATCGGCACGATGGCGCACGAATACATGCAGGCGTACCAGGCGTTCGGTTTCCGGCTGCGCGATTTTCAGAAAGCGGCGCTCGAAGGCTGGGTTCAGGAATTTCGCGGCGACCTTGGCGTCGCGCTCACCGACGTGGTCGGCATGGACGCTTTCCTGCGCGATTTTGATCTCTACTTCGCCAAGCTGTTCGACGGCCTGCGCCACGATTCGGGCGACCCGATCGCCTGGGGCGAAAAAGCCATCGCCCACTACCACGCGCTGCGCATCGACCCTTCCGCCAAGCGACTTGTCTTTTCCGATGCGCTCGACATCCCGCGTGCGCTGGCGCTCTACCGCCACTTCCGCGGGCGCATCCATACCAGCTTCGGCATCGGCACCAACCTGACCAACGATACGCCGCATCCGCCGCTCAACATCGTCATGAAAATGACGGCCTGCAACGGCCAGCCGGTCGCCAAACTGTCCGACTCCCCGGGCAAAACGCTGTGCGAGGACCAAACCTTTCTCGCCTATCTGCGCCAGGTGTTCAACCACCCCGGCTAAACGGCGAATGTAGCGCGCGGCGCGGGTTGGCGGTGTAATCAACGCCGTCGCGCCCGCCATGCCGGCACGCCTTGCGCGCCGAAGTGCTTCAAAGAGGCTGCCCGCTAGCCCGCGTATTTAGGGCATCTCCGGCACCCCTGCCCTGAATCCGTTTGTTTATAAGGGTTCCAGAGGCGCCTACCCGAAAACGCCCTATCCATAAGGGCTTCAGAGGGAGGCACCGGGGAATGCCCTATCCACACGGGGTTGCGGGCAGCCCTTTTTAAAAGCCAGACAATCTATAG
>CALAIL010000026.1 GCA_937923255.1 uncultured Propionivibrio sp.
CGCAGGCATACCTCCAAAAAGAGGTGGCCTGAAGCCCGCGTATTTAGGGCATCTCCAAGGGGGATGCTCTGGAGCCCTTGTAAAAAGGGCATCTCCGGGCACCCTGCCCGCAAATGCCCTATCCACGCGGGTTTCAGAGGGGGAGTAAAAGCCCCTCGCTTTACTTGCGCATGAAGAATACGAGCAGCGCCGCCAGCAGCAATCCCAGGAAAAACAGGATCGACCAGTTGGCCAGCGATAATCCGAGAAAATGCCAGTCCTGCTGGGTGCAAAACCCGGTCACCATGAATAGCGACGGCCATTGCGCGCCCAGCCAGTTCACCAGTTGCTCGTAGAGCGCCGGCTCACCAAAACCACATTCCGTCACCTGATCCGGGGCGTATTCCATCCAGCTCTGCCACCCGGCCGCAGCCACGCCACAGGCCGCTGTCAGCGCCAGCGGGACGCACCAGAAACGGCGCGCACCGGGGATAACCACGCCGCACACCGCCCAGAAGCAGAAGACCAGAAAAATGAAGCGTTGCAGGATACACAACGTGCATGGTGCCGGCAGATGCATCAGATCAGCCAGCAGCACCGCGCTGGTTGCCAGAGCAAACGACACCGCCGCCAACATCGCGAAGGCAAAACGTGTATGGATAGGCGCAACAGGTGAAACAGGCATCATGATTCAGGATCTCTGAAGAGTTACCGGCGATTTTATCAGAGACGCTCCTGACTTCAGTCATAGTACCCGCCTGAACGCAGACGGCCGTGTAATTTCACGCTCCCCGTTTTCACTGATTACCGGCGAAATGGGCGATTCGCCGCATCAGCGCGTATCGTGTATATTCGCGTTCAGGTCATTTCTTCGGACTTTCATTATGAAGACCCGTATCCTGCTCATTGAAGACGACAAGCGCCTGGCCGACCTGACTGCCGAGTATTTGCGCAAGAACGAATTTGAAGTCCATATCGAATCCCGCGGCGACACGGCTGAAGCACGCATTCTCAAGGATAATCCCGATCTGGTCATTCTCGACGTGATGCTGCCGGGTAAGGATGGTTTTGAGGTTTGCCGCAGCGTACGCGCCCAATACGCAGGCGTCATTCTGATGCTGACAGCGCGCGACGAAGATCTTGATCAGATTCTTGGCCTCGAACTGGGCGCCGATGACTACATCGCCAAGCCGGTTCAGCCGCGCCTGCTGCTGGCGCGCATCAAGGCCCTGCTACGCCGTGCGCCGCTGGTTGCCAATGAACAGGGCGCCGCCAGCGAAACCGAAGAGCTCGCTTTTGGTAATTTTGGTATCAGCCAGGCGACCCGCAGTGCGCATCTCGGCGACGAACCGATCGACCTGACAACGGCGGAGTTCGACCTGCTTTGGCTGTTGGCCAGCCACGCCGGCAGCATCCTCTCGCGCGACGATCTGCTTCAGGAGTTGCGCGGCATTGGCTTCGACGGACTCGACCGTTCGATCGACGCCCGCATTTCGCGCCTGCGCCGCAAACTGGGCGACGATCCTGATAATCCTACCCGTATCAAGACTGTCCGTGGCAAAGGCTACCTCTTCAGCAAACACGACTGGCAATAGCGCGACCGGACGCGAACACCGCCTGTTTGACATTCTCCTGCGCTACAAGCCACCGCCCTGGCGCGGCAGCTATAGTCTGTCACGCCTGTTCCTGAGTTTTTACTTGCTGATCATGGGGTCATTCGTCGGCATCGCCTATGTCGCCGACCTTGTGATCTCGACTTCGGTCAAGGGCATCACCGACGACTATACACGGCGCTTCATGCAGGGCACCGTCATGCTCATCGAGGAAGAGCTGTTTCGCCAGCCGCGCAAAGACTGGCCGCAGGCGATCAAGGGCATCGGGCAGATTTTTTCCTACCGGCTCGATATCGTCGAACGCTGGTCGCTCAAACTCAATCCCAAGCAGGCAGAAAAACTGGATGCCGGAGAGCTGGCGATCGACAAGGACGGCGATATTCTCTACCACCGCCTGAAACATACCTCACAGGTACTCGTCGTCGGTCCGATCTCACCCAACGCCAGCGACCAGCATCCGCGCGCATTGCCCTGGGAGGTGCGCTTGCGGTTGCTGACCTGGAGCCTGATTGGGCTGATTCTTGCCATTGCCGTCTGGTTCTGGGTGCGGCCGATTTGGCGCGATCTTGAAACCTTGCGGCAAACCGCCCGCGATCTGGGTGAAGGACACCTGGAAGCGCGTGCGCCGGAAGCTAAAAGCCCGGCCTTCAAGCTGCTCACCGAGACGATGAATGGCATGGCTGAGCGCATCCAGCGCCTGATTGCCGTCCAGAAAGAGCTTTCCAGCGCCATCTCACACGAACTGCGCACACCGATTGCTCGCATGCGTTTTGTCACGGAGATGCTCACCGACGCCGACAGCCCGGACGAACGGCGGCGGCTTCAAACAATGATGAACGACGATCTCGAAGAACTGGACAGCCTGGTAGATTCCAGCCTGGTTTATTCACGTTTCGAGCGCGAGCTGCCGGAACCACACCTAACACGCGTTGATTTTGAGGCCTGGCTGAACGAAAAGGTCGACGCCATCCGGATTCTTGGCCGCTCGCTTGAATTGCATGTTGACTGCTCTGCTTTGCCGCCCGGGCAATTGGTTGAACTCGACCAGAAAAGCATGCCATATGCACTGACCAACCTGCTGCGCAACGCCATCAAATACACCAAGTCGCGTATCGTTGTCAGCGCCGAAGTCAAGGGTAATCACATTTTCGTTCATGTCGATGACGACGGCCTAGGTATCGCCAAAGCCGACCGCCAGCGCGTATTCAAGGCGTTCGCCCGACTCGACCGCTCACGCGATCGCGCCACGGGCGGCCACGGACTTGGATTAGCCATTGTCCGTCTCATCCTCGAACAACACGGCGGCACAGCTGTTGCCGAGGCATCACCGTTGGGCGGTGCGCGTTTTACTCTATCTTGGCCATTGTTACATGACGTCACCCAGACATGACGAAGCCGCCAAGCACACCAACCTGCTCACCTATTAAGATTCGTCTGTCGGTCGTGCCGCTCAGCCTGTCTTGTACCGGTTCTGAACCCCCATGTTCCTCTGTCTTGTTACCCTGTATCCATTGCCTGCCGTTTGCCTTCGCCCGTTTCCTTGAATCATTGCCTCATGCAGCAATCTGACGAACCTCTCTTAAGACACGCGCCACGCCATAAAAAGCCCCCCTTTCCCCTGATCGAAGGAGTCGGCATTCTCATCGGCGTCATGGCTTGGGACTTACTCAATGACGGTTACGTCAATATCGATAAATCCTTTCTGATTGCCGTTCCCTGCACGCTGATCTGGTTTGCCATCCGCTGTTGGCGATATCGGGCACAGAATCGCCCTAACGAGGCGGAAGCCACAAACCACAGTCACGAGGCGCTGGGCGGCGATCATTGATCATCCGGTTTGAGCAGAAATACCGGCAAATACAAAAAAGCGCCCCGATACGGCGCCTATATCAATCAATTTATTTTCCCCGCGGCACTGCTCTGGCATTGCTTTATTTCTCGCTGCATATTTCCCGCTGCATTTGTCGGAAACACGCGCACTGTTCCGATTCGACCCAAAGTCCTGAAAAAGTGATTTCAGCGAAGATAGCGGGTCTTCCCGCGTAGCCCTTCCCACGCCGACTAATTCATCAATTTTCCCAATCCTTTTGGGATTAGCACGGAATTAATACGGCCTGTTGCACTGTCTGTTTTCTCATTGGGTAGGCGAAACGTTCTGCGCGTCCGTTGTATTCTGGCGCATACGAACTTCACGCTGCGGGAAAGGAATTTCGATATCGTGTTCGCGGCAATAGTTCAGGAGCGCCAAATAAAGCGCCGAACGTACCCCGCCCGTTCCCTGCTCAGGATCGGCAACCCAGGCGCCCAGTTCCAGCTGCACACCATTATCGGCCAATTCGGTCACAATCGCGCCAGGCGGCGGACTGGGCAGAATTCGCGGATTCTGCAAGGCAAGCTGAACCAGATCCGGAATCAGCTTCTCAATATCCGTTTCGTAGCCCACCTGTATCTGCACGGCGATGCGCACACGTTTGTCGGTGTAGGACAGATTGCGAATGATATTGCTGACCAGATACTCATTGGGAATAATGACTTCCGTTCCTCCCAGGGTTTTCAGCACGGAATAGCGCGTGGTAATGCAGGAAATCGTGCCGGATGTACCATCATCAAGCGCAATCAGATTCCCCAGCTGCACCGATCGATCCAGCAGCAGGATAAAGCCGCTGACATAGTTGCTGGCGATTTTCTGCAACCCGAAGCCCAGCCCAACGGCCAGCGCACCGCTGAACACCGACAGCGCCGTGATATCGATCCCCATCAATGACAGGCTGATCAGCAATGCCAGCAACGTGAGCAGCGCCTTCGCCGCACGCGCCAACACCTCGCGCAGATTGGCATCCAGACTGCTGGCCGCCATCAGTCTGCGCTCGATCAGGCTGGCGATCCACAATGCAAACAGAACCGTGATCACCACGGTCATCGCACCGCGCAACGCCATCCATAAATCGAGACGCTGTTTGCCCACGGTTACATGAATTTTTTCCAGCACACCGATGACCGGCGTGCCCAGCCCCGTCATATCGAGCGCCATGACGCCCCAAACGGCAATGATGATAAAACGCTCGAAGTCACGCAGCAGACTGCCTTGGGGAAAAATGCAGTGCAGCACATAAACCAACGCATTGGCCAGCAACCAGGCCAGCAGGAAAGGCGAAGCCAGGTCGAATGTGCTCATTACCTGCCACCCCGAAAAGTGCAGGATCTCACGCACACATGAGAGCATGAGCAACGCAATCAGCGGGAAGGCAATCCGCCGCGCCTCACCCTCACCGAAATCCCGTACCGGCCGCCATTTCGCGGCCGATTGCAAAAAACGCGGGCTGCGTACACGACGTGACACCGCCCATGACATCGCCAGAATCAGCACCAGCAGCGCCACACTCCAAGGAAACTCGGCGTGATGCACATCCGCCCGCAACGCTTCGAATAAAGGAAAAAATTGCATGTTCATCCTCTTTGCCCCATCACGCCCGTCTCACTTCAAGCCTTACTGCCGCGCCATGACCGCGGCAAAAAAACCATCCGTCCCGTGCCGGTGCGGCCACAGACGCAGGTCACCGCCCTTTTCATCATCGCCCCGAATGGGAATTGACTGGCTGCGTAAAATTTCGCTTGCCGAAAGGCGGGAAAACTCAGGATGCGCCGCCAGAAAAGCCTCAACGACCGCTTCATTTTCTTCACTCAGCAAGCTACAAGTGGCATAAACCAGGCAGCCGCCAGGGCGCACAAGCTTTGCCGCCGCTGTCAAAATCGATGCCTGCTTGGCGGCCAATTCCACCACATCGCTTTCATGCTGCCGCCATTTCAGATCCGGGTTGCGGCGCAGCGTCCCCAGCCCGGAACAGGGGGCATCAACCAGCACGCGATCAAACTTTCCGGCAAGGCGCTTGAGCCGCGCATCATGCTCGGACTCGATACGCACCGGGTGCACATTCGACAAACCTGAGCGCGCCAGGCGCGGCTTGAGCTTCGCCAAACGTTTTTCGGCGATGTCGAAAGCGTACAGCCGCCCCTGCGAACGCATCAGCGCCCCCAGCAGCAAGGTCTTGCCACCGGCTCCGGCGCAAAAATCGGCGACCATTTCGCCACGTCGAGGCTGTACCAGATAGCCGAGCAACTGGCTGCCTTCATCCTGCACCTCGAAGCTCCCGTCGAGAAAAGCAGGGTGGCGCGCCAGGGCAGGTTTATCCGCCAGGCGCATCGCCAACGGCGAATAATCGCCCGGCACCGCATGGATACCATCGGCGCGCAAGCGCGCCAATAACGCATCACGCTCCGCTTTAAGCGGATTGACACGCAAGTCGAGCGGCGCCGCCTGGTTGAGCGGCAAGGCCAGATGTTCCGTGTCTTCCGCCCCCAACTGCACAAGCAGCCGCGCATACAGCCAGTCCGGCAAATCCAGCCGCAGCGCCGGGGGAAAGTCTTCCAGCCGCAAGGCTTTAGCCTGCGCCAGCCACTGGTTCTCGGCCGCATCAAGGACATCGCCGAATTCACGCCGGTTCAGCTTCTGCACGCACCCCAGCCAGGCCAACAGCAAGCGGCGCGGCGAGATCTCTCCCAGACAGTACGCCTCCAGAGAACGGCGCCGGCGCAGCACGGCATAGACGGCCTCGGCAATGAATCCGCGATCGGCCTGCCCCAGGCGTTCATGCTGGCGGAAATAACGGGAAACCACCAAATCCGCCGGAAAGCGGCAGGGCAGTATTTCGGCCAGCAGGGCCTCGGCATGTTGCAGCAATGGGGGGACTAAACGCATGATTTTTCCTGACGGTTCTGCACGGTGCGCCGATCGCCTGCCCGACCACGGACAACGTATGCGTGGGTTAAGGCGTTTAGGACACGCTGAACGGCGTGATCGATGACTCATGGCGTATCGGCATCGACGCGGATGCCGGTAGCCACCTGCACAAAGCTGCCGCCTTCGCGATCGACATGGCGGATTTTAACCGGCAGCAGAAAATAATCGTAGGCCAGCCACAACTCCGTCGTATGTTCGCCGACAGAACGCACATGTAAAGTCCGCACGCGCCCCATCGGCAATTCAATCTCTTCATCGCCAACAACGGCAAGCGGGTAGATCGCGTATTTCTTGCCGGTAACAATTGGCAGATGGGTTGCCACCCTGGAATCGGGCATGAAGCCGAGATGGAAGTTGAACGAGAGTAAATCCTGCGCGCCCGGATCGAGCGCTTGTGGCAGCTTGTCGGCAACGGAAACCTGCATTTGCGCCCAGTCAAACGTTGCGCGCTCCTTGGCAGCCTGGTCATTACGACGAATCGAAAAATACTCCGGCCGCAGCCCTGTTGCCGTCAGCCAACCCCGGCTTTCCATCTCGATCCGATAGCTTTTGAACAGCCAGACCAGCCCTGTCGTCTCCATCTGGAGACGCAATACGTAACGATCATCGCTGATCTCCCATTCGCTGACGGCACGGCCGATTTCAAATTCCCGATCGCCACGATCGACCCGGTAGAGAATGCGCCCGTGCGCCGGGAGCCCGCGCATCGCCGCGTCATCCTGCTTCACCTCTGCCCCTGCCTCCGCATCCAGCATCACGGCATCGCCGCCCTTTGCCATGACATCACTCGCAGCCGCCCCTCTTACCATTTCGGCTGCCGCGTCACGTATTTCCTCCATCGACGGCGTGACGGACGCTGTGCCAGGCACGGTGGAAGCAGCCGTAGATGCGGTAACGCCAGTAGAAGGACGCTTTGCGCGCAGAACCTTTCGCGAAGTCATGTCCCCTGCAGCGATGTCCCGCCGGATGCCCGAAAGGGGTGGCTTGATGGTTTTCCGATGTGGCTTTTTAGCTCTCTGCGGCTTAGCTGGGGCTTGCGCGGCATCCATCACCGGCCCCTTCGGTATCGGTTTCATCTCCACCAGCAATGGCGCAGACTGCGAATATGTCGGCAAATCAAGCGTCACCCCCAGCAGGACAATTGCGTGAACCGCCAGTGACACCAGAAAAGCCCATATCAATGCGGCACGCCACGAAGTTTCATCTCCGAATAATTTCATACGCCCGCACGATACATGCAATGCCCGCGCTACCACACCGCGCAGTCGTTATACCGTCCAGGGAGAAATCAGTGCAGCGCGCTCATCCTGCGGCAGATTGAGTTTGGCCTTTCCGTCAAGTAGATGCAGGCGCCCTTCGACGAACCAGCGGATCGCCAGCGGATAAATCACGTGCTCCTGCGCCAGCACACGTGATGCCAGCGCAGATTCGTCATCGCCATCAAGCACCGGCACGGCAGCCTGAATCACGATCGGCCCATGATCCAGCTCAGGCGTAACGAAATGCACCGTACAGCCATGGATGCGGGCCCCCGCCTCCAGCGCCCGGCGATGCGTATGCAGGCCAGTAAACAAGGGGAGCAGCGAGGGATGGATATTCAGCATTCGCCCGCGGTAGCGCTGAACGAAATCCGGCGTCAGGATTCGCATGAAACCCGCCAGCACAACCAGATCGGGCGCAAAGGCATCGATCGTCTCGGCCAGCGCTGCATCAAAGGCAGCGCGATCGGCATAATGCCGGTGATCGACGAGACGCACCGGAATACCGCGGGAGCGCGCCGTTTCAAGCCCTGCCGCCTCCGGACGGTTGGCAATGATGGCGGCAACGTTGGCCAGCAATTCCCCCGCCGCGATGGCGTCGAGAATCGAGCACATATTGCTGCCTCGGCCAGAGATCAGAATCACGATTCGTTTCATTACATTCCCAGCGCACTAATGGGTAAAAACAGCGTCGTTGCTACCATCTGCGTCAGCCGCGTCACCGAGCGGCCATGTTTGTCGGCCATCACCTGCGAAAGCATATCAAGCAACCCGATAATGCGCCCGAATTCCCGTTCAAAACTCAGGTTAACGGCATCTTGGGTCAATGCATTGGCCAGCAGCAGCGGTTCGCCACGGGCATCGCGTGACGAGGCGATTTTCCAGATGGCAATTTCGACATTGCGCGCGCAGTTGTAGAGCTTCTGTTCATGTAAATCATCAAGCACGTAGAAATCCTGCGTGTGTTCAAAGGCGGCATCGACCATCCCGATCAGCCCCGCCATCAGCGCCAGGACACGATCCCCCGTATAGTCCGGGCTGAATGCATACATCGCCGCCGCCCTGCAAGATACTCGCGCCACGCTAAAAATTCATTCACTGCATCCCATCTGTTTTCACACTAGCAGACTTCGATATCCCCAGAAATTACGCTACTAAAAAATCCTCATGCTATTTAGCCCGCCCGACCGCGCGCTTACCTTGCAGTTTATCTTGGTGTAATACGCCATCTACGAACTCGCAGAAAATTATTAAAAATAAGACACTAAATATAGAAATAAGATTTAAATGACACAAATTTAAGCCTATAGACAAATTGATACATAAAATTTTAACGAGCAGCAAATATCACTAGACTGATTACCGGATATAGCGCGTCCAAGTCATCTGACTCGCTTCTATTAAACATAAATATCTTAAACTCCTCTTCTTCACGAAATGCAGTCGCCTATGAACTCTGTTTGTTTACATCGACAAATCTCGCGCCCATATGCTCCCTAGTGTATTTTACTAAACCCACTCAAAACCCTCTTTAATTGGCAGAAAGTATTTCTATTTTTTTCATCTTTGCTGATCATAAATTTCACCGACAAATTTTGTACTGATCTTCTTGAGTTATTTTTATTATCTTTTTCATTTTTAAAATTTCTTGTATCAAACTTCACTCCCGCGGAAGCCCGTTTTTATCAAATTTATCGCTGATTAGCTTGCCTACTTCGTCGTATTTTTTGGCACGGATTAATCGCCCGCGCTCAAACTCGCCCTCGGCTTCGAGCTTACCGTTCGCGTAGTAGTGCTTCGCCGTGCCCATCTCGAGACCCTCCTTAAACGTGACACTAGCCTTGAGCGCTCCATTTTCATGATAGGTCTCATAAGGCCCGTGTTTGAGCCCATCCTTAAACATCACCTTCGCCGCGAGCGCGCCGCTCTCGTAGTACTGCTTGCCTGCGTCCGTTTGCCTGCCACGCTTAAACTCGTATTCGCCTTTGAGGTTTCCGCTTGGGTAGTATTCTCGCACGGCGCCCTCTTTCTCGCCGTCTTTGAAATTTTCAATTACGCGCGTTTTTCCGTCCTCGTAAAACCACTTCCAAACGTCCTGCTTACGGTCGTCTTTGTAAATGCCCGTCTCTCTTAGTGCGCCGCTTTCGTAGTACCATTTCTCCACGCCTTGCCGCTTGTCGTCTTTATAGTTTCGCATGCCGTAAACCGCACCGCTTTTATAATAATCCGTGTCTTTGCCGTTTCGCAGCCCGCCCTTATACGGGTGGTGCGCGCTCACCTCGCCGCTTTCGTAGTAGTCGGTAAAAACGCCTTCGCGCCTGTCCGCCTTGTAGACGCCCTCCTGTTTTAGCGCACCGCCCTCGTTAAAGTAGTAGAGACGGTAGCGCCCGTCGCGGATGCCAGCTTTGTACTCGACCTCGCCCATCAGAGCGCCGCTGTCGGCGTGATATAGCTTCGCCGTGCCCTCGCGTAGGCCGTTTTTTAGCGGGTATTCGTTTGAGGGCTTGTCCTTGCCGTCAAAAAAATCCCTATACCGCATCGCTACGCCGTCCTCCACATCAATCTCACGAATGAGCGTGGGCGGCAGTGGCTTGAGTCTCGGATAAATCATACCCATAAAATTTACGTCGTAGAGATCCTCGGCGCTGTAATGCAGCATTTTTAGCGTGCCGTTATAGGGCTTGCCGCCCACATAGTACAGGCCATTTCTGATGACGGGGTTTGGTTGGATTTCAATTTTTGGCTCTAGCGCCTGAGCATGGAGCGCCAAAAGTGGAAATAAAAACAGGAGCTTCTTTAACGCGTTTACCGGCTTTAAATCTCTACTTAAATTTAGTCCTAAATTTGATACTTTTTTCCAAATCTCATGAAATTTCATACTCTTTTGCTTCCTTTTTTTATTTGATCAAATGAGTTTTAAAATTTAAAACTAAACTTAAGATTGGGTTACATGAAATTTCAACGTTATAAAATTCGCTACCGCTCCCAAAACTTAACAAAAATGTGCTTTCGTGAGAGTAAAGTTTGACGCAAAAATTTTTAAAAATGAAAAAATAGATAGGGCGCTGCGAATGAATTTTTGGCGTGGCGTGAATATCTTGCAGAACGGACTCCCGACTGGCCTGCGCTGCTTTCTTCCATTCCCGCGGATTGCGTCGATAGAGTTTTTCTGCAATCCGCTTCAGGCTAGAGAAAATTTCGGCGCGCGTTGCACATGCGCACAACAAAGGCAGGGAACAAGCCATCAGCAGGCAGATGCGCCGGATCATGCCGATGTCCGCCAATGCTGGTACCAGCCGATCAAGACAGGGAGGAGAGAAATGACGATGATGCCAAGGATCACCACACTCAAATTTTGCCTGACCCAGGGCAGATTGCCGAAGAAATAACCAGCCAGCGTCAAGCAAAACACCCAGGCCAGCGCCCCCAGCAGGGTAAAGAATATGAAGCGCGCCCAGGCCATTGCCCCGATACCGGCGACGAAGGGCGCAAATGTCCGGAACAGCGGCAGAAAACGGGAAATCACCAGCGTTTTGCCGCCATGTTTCTCATAGAAAGCCTGCGTTTTGACCAGCGCCGCTTTATTAAAAAAATGCGAGTTTTCCCACTGAAATACTTTGGGGCCGAGAAAACGCCCGATCTGGTAGTTGAGTGCGTTGCCGAACACTGCCGCCGCAACCAGTATGGCAAGCAGCAAATAAATATCCATGCCGCCGAGCGCTGCCAGGCCGCCTGCAACGAACAGCAGAGAATCTCCCGGCAAGAAGGCGGTCACAACAAAGCCTGTCTCGCTAAAAATAATGGCGAAGAGAATGACATAGATCCAATGGCCATACTGTTGCACAAGAAATTCCAGGTGCTTGTCGAGGTGCAGGATAATGTCAATGAAAGCCGTCAGATATTCCATATTGATGTGGGCGGACAAAATAAACGTGATTTGAACGTGATAGGGACGTCATGTCAGCCGTGACACGACTCAGGCGCGGCGTGCCAGCCAGAAAAATCCATTTTTTATATAAAGTGACAGGCTGACACAACATGAGGGGGAAGATTTGAACTCAGCGTCCGGGCGGGATGGATTAAGGCATCTTGACAGGATTCTTGGCCAGAATCTGCGCCAGTTCAACGGCGGTCTTGACGCCCATTTTTTCGAACAGGCTCGACCGATGCACTTCCACCGTCCGCATACTGACATGCAATTCGTCGGCGATCACCTTGTTCAGCTTCCCTGCCAACACCCGCTCCATGACCTGCCGTTCGCGCATGGACAGACGGTTCAAACGCGCGCCGATCGATTCTGCAGTCGCCGCGGCGGCGCGCTGTTCTTCGTCGAACTTCAGCGCTTCGACGATACGATCGACCAACTGGTTGTCATCGCACGGCTTCTCAAAAAAATCGAAAGCCCCGCCTTTCAGGGCAGAAACGGCAAGCGGTACGTCGCCATGCCCCGTCAGGAAAATCACCGGCATATGACAGCCGCGCTCACGCAGGATTTCGAACAGCTCGTTGCCGCTCATCCCACTCATCCGCACATCGAGCAGGATACAGCCAGACAGGCTGGGCGTCAGACTATCAAGGAAAGCCTCGGCGGAGGGGAAATCACGGCAGGAAATCCCACGTGATTGAAGCATCCAGGACAGTGAATCACGGATGGCGTCATCATCATCAACGATATAGACATGAGAGGTCATTGCGATGCCAGAGGAAGGGAAATATTGAAAATAGCGCCACCGTCCGGACTGTCTTCAACCCACAGGCGGCCGCGATGAAATTCGATGATCGAGCGGCAAATGTTCAGCCCCATGCCCATGCCTTCTTTTTTTGTCGAAAAGAACGGGGTAAACAGATTCTCACGGATCACCGCCGGAATGCCGGCGCCCCGATCCGCGACACGGATTCTTGCCTGATCACCTTCAACTGTCAAACTAATGGTCAATCGCCGGCGCTCCGGCAGAATATCCGGCGCCATCATTGCTTCGATGGCATTGCGCATCAGGTTGAGCAGCACCTGCTCAAGCATGACGCGATCGGCATACAGGTTGACCGACGTATCGACAATCTTGCCGACAATACGGACGCTGCGCGCCCGGGCATCGGCAGAAATAAAGCCAATACTTGACTGAATGACCTCAACGAGATTGCAAGCGGCCAGTTTAGGCTCGCTCTTGCGCACAAAATCATGGATATGGCGGATGATATGGCCCGCACGACGCGCTTGAACACCGAGTTTCTCCATGGCGGATTTCAGTTCTTCGCGCGAAAATTCGCTGGCGGACAGCTTGTTTAGACACCCTGTGTTGTAGCTGTTAATCGCCGCCAAGGGTTGATTCAGTTCATGTGCCAGCGAGGAGGCCAGCTCGCCCATCGTCACCAGACGCGAGGTTTGCTGTAATTTTTCCTGCTGTTGGCGCGTAAGCTCTTCGGCGCGCTTGCGCGCCGTCACATCGACCACGGACGACATCCAGCCGGTATGCCGCCCATCCGCATCGATCAGAGGCGCCTTGTAGATCAGCACGTCGAAGCGCGTACCATTTTTATGCATGAATGGCGTTTCGACACCATCCGGCTGGATGCCTTTTTGCCCTTGTTCCGCCTGCAATCTACCGATCCGCTCCATTTCTTCCGGCGGCCAGAAAGGCAGGGGCGGTGAGGTATCGAGCAGCTCCACTTCGGAAAATCCGACCATCTGGCAAAAGGCTGGATTAACGTAGGTAATACGTCCGTCGAGATCCTGTGCGCGCATGCCAACCATCAGCGAATCCTCCATCGCCTTGCGGAAGGCGTGCTCGGCGCGCAATGCATGTTCGGCGTTCAGGCGCTGCCGTACATGCTTACGCATGACCCAGAGACTGATGATGACGGCGACCAACAGCAGGAACACCAGCGTAATCAGCAGCCGTTGCGCATAATCTCCTTTGACCGGATAAGCGTCTGCACGAAGAACGATACCATACCCTGGATATTCAAGAGAGATCGAATAACTTTCCGAGGTTTCCACTTCATCGGTCTTCGCCTTGCTTGCCAGCGTCTCACCATCGTTATCGAGAATCCTAACCCGGTATTTTTCGGCAAACCACCAGGGCACAAGATTTTTTAACAGGACATCAAACGAATAGACACTCATCAATGATCCCTGATAGACCCCTTCCTCGAATACCGGTGTATACACATCGAACTGCGCCCCTTGCGGAGTCTTGTAAGCGTTGGAATATACCGTCCTGGCCATTTTTTCGGCCATATCCAGCATCAGGCCTTGTGTGCCTGAACCGGATATGTGCTGAATCACCGGCGGATTTGTCGTCGTTCTCTGGTCGGAAATCAACGTATGACCGTTCACATCCAGCCAGGCGATATAAAGAATATCCGCATTGTTGCGCAGCAGATAAGCCATCCGCTGCCGAAAAAAAGATCTTTTCCGTCGCTCCTGCGCCAGATCGCTCGCCAGCAATTCCAATTGTTCGGTGCTACGTTTGATGTACTGGCTGGCGCTCTGTTCCAGCCATAACACGTCGGCAATCATCGTCGAACGCTGCTCATCTGCTTCATCACGGCGGAGCACGAAATACAGCATTATCAACAATATCAGCAGCAACCCCATCGCCAGCTTGATGCCCAGCAACAACCAGTTTTGCCATTTAAGTGACGGAACAGCCAGCAGTCTTCTGGTTTTTTTTTCGGGAAGATCAGCAGAGACAGTCACACGACTCCTGTTTATATAAGCAAGTATCAAAAATCCGAAAAATGCTGCCCACTCTTGCAGAAACCAGCGCTTAATCGATTGTAGTAACGCCGTTTTCGGAAAAGCACCCGACAGATTCGTGCAAATTCACAGCTCGTGCACCTCACCTAAGGTGTCATATACCACGCATTATGTGCTTCTGCCGAATATCTAGAGGTTGGGGAAACCGATTATAGTCACAAACGCGACCTGGTTCGGCATATCTGTCCAAACATGGATAGCAAGAAAATCATGCGCCGACAATAGATTTTTTCAGCCTGACAGATCGCATTGTATTGCAGCATCAATCAATTCCCCCTAACCCCTAACCCACATAACAAAAAATGCTGCGGGAAAATGTCGATATGTATGGATTTAGGAAATGTTTTCTGTGGGATTTGCCTGGTAAACAGCTCAACAGAAAGAAAAGTAAACGGTATAGACACGTAAAAGCCGGGGTAGATAAATCGAATGGTCAACGGATCAGCACGACTTCATTACATTCATTCAGTGAAATAAGCGATATGTTCCTCACCGATACGCAAAAAAGCTTCCTCTAAATCAAGTTCGCCACAATACCAGCGCAACCTTCAGGCCAGGCAAAGTCAGCGGATTCGTTTTACATGCCCAGTCAATTGACTATCTTCTATATAAGTCCATTGATTTAACAGGAGTTTTGCTGTTTTATATAACAATACATTTTTGC
>CALAIL010000027.1 GCA_937923255.1 uncultured Propionivibrio sp.
CTGACTTTCTTTGGCGAGGCAAAGAAAGTCAGCGGGGCGCGCTGCCGCTCAGCGCTACAGACTTAAAAGAAGTTACACGGTTGAAATCAGTGTACATGCTGTGGCGATTCTTGTTTTAGTTTTAGGGCGACTACCCGCCAGCCCGCGTATTTAGGGCTTCTCCGAGGGGGATGCTCTGAAATCCTTTATCCACACGGGTTTCGGAGGGGTACCGCCAACCCTTTATTGATAAGGGTTCCAGAGGTGCTTGCCCGGAGACGCCCTATCTACAAGGGGTTCCGAAATGTCTGCCCGAAATGCCCATTGGCGGGAACTCTGGCAGTGATCTGGTGGGCGCGGCGGCGGGAATGTAGGTATGCTGGTCGTGTGTTTCTGGTGTGGTGGTCGGCTGGCTTCCGAAACCACCGTCCTGAAGCCCGCGTATTTATGGCTTCTCCAAGGGGGATGCTCTGGAGCCCTTGTAAACAGGGCATCTCCCGGCACCCTATCCGCAAACGCCCTATTCACGCGGGTTTCAGAGCACTCCCCAGTCATACGCCCTTCAAAAGTGATTGGCCTGGATGTAGTTTTTACCGCCGGTGAGGAATTCGATCAGATTGGTGACGGCGCAGAGCGCCTGCCGTTCAACGCTTTCAAAAGTACGGCTGCCGATGTGCGGCGTTATCAGAATCGAGTCGATTTCCTGGAACGGATGGCCGGGGCGTATCGGTTCTTCCGCAAGGACATCAGCGCCATAGCCGGCCAGTTGGCCGCTCCGGCAGGCGGCGGCCACATCGGCTTCGACGATCAGCCCGCCACGTGCCGTATTGATGAGATAGGCCCCTTTTTTCATGATGGCCAGCGTGCGCGCGTTGATAAAGCCGCGTGTGGTGTCATTCAATGGCATATGCAGGGAAACGATATCGGCGTCGGCCAGGACGGCTTCAGGCGCGGCCTGACGAATCACGTCGAATTGCGTCTGCCAGTTCTCCGGCCAATGCGGGCTGTAGGCGATGCAGCGCATGCCAAAGGCCTGGGCGCGTTTGACGACTTCCCGGCCGATGCGGCCCAGGCCAAGGATGCCCAGGGTTTTGCCCATGAGTTCGTGGCCGGTATATCGCGTCCAATGGCCGGCCTTGACGGCACGGGCGTGCGGCCAGAATGCCTTGACCAAGGCAATCATCAGGCCGATCGTGTGTTCGGCGACCGTGGTGTGATTGACGCCGGGCGTAAATAGTACGGGAATGGATCGCTGCGTCGCATGGGCGACATCGATCGAATCCAGGCCGATGCCGTATTTGGCGATGACTTTTAGCCGCTCGCCGGCGGCGTCGATGACGCGGGCAGTGATTTGGTCATCGCCATTGAGAAAGCCGTCAAATGGCCCCTGCTCGGCGATGAGTGCCAGCATCTGCGCTTCATTGAGCGGGCCGCGCGCCGGGACGATCGTAAAACCGCTGCCTGCCAGCAGTGCGTGGTGTGCGCCGGGGGTGTCTTGAAAACTCGTCGTCGTTAATAAAATTTTCATGGCCTGGGAATGTGGTGATATTCGTCGGGTAAAAACAAGGGGGATTGGCTGTTTTTACGGGCGCGAGTGGTTGTCGCAGGTCAAGGCAATGCTATACACTGCATCCTATCATGTCGCCCGCCCGCTCCCTTTCTGGTTCCTTGCCGGTTGTGGAAAATTGGGGGTGTGTGCGCCTTGCGAAAAGCCGCAGGGGAGCGACAATCGACCCGTGGATTTCATCAGTCAAATAAAGAAAGGATATGCCATGCACACCCCAGTTACTCAAAGAACCTTCCTTTCCGTTGCCTTGGCTTCGGCGCTGGCGCTGGCTTTCGGCAGTGCGCAAGCCGCGGATATCAAGGCGCGCAACGTCAAGTTCCCGATCGTCAATGCCATCGACCATCCGCAAGGCCTGGGCGCACAGAAGTTTGTCGAGGTGGTCAATCAGAAGAGCGGCGGCAAGATCAAGATCAAGGTTTTCCCGAATGGCACGCTTGGCGGCGAGCAGCAGGTCGCTGCGGCGATGCAGGGGGGGACGGTTGAAGTTTCGATGATGTCGCCCGCGCAGCTGGTCGGCACGATCAAGGAATTCGTCGTGCTCGATTTCCCCTTTTCTTTTGCCAGCGAGAAGCAGGCCGATGCGGTGCTTGACGGCCCCTTCGGTAAAAAGCTGATGGATTACATGCCAGCCAAGGGCTGGGTCGGCCTGGGCTTTATGGAGCAGGGCTATCGCAGCATCAGCAACAGCAAGCACCCGATTAACAAGCTCGAAGACATCAAGGGGCTGAAGATCCGCACGATTCTCAACCCGCTGTACGTCGATATGCTCAATACGCTGGGCGCCAATGCGGTGCCGATGCCTTTCCCGGAACTTTACTCGGCGATGGAGACAAAGACCGTCGATGGCCAGGAAAACCCGGAAACGACCGTGGATGCCAGCAAGTTCTACGAGGTTCAGAAGTATTTCAGCGCGACCCGCCATATCTATAATCCACAGATGCTGATGGTCGGCAAGAAATTCTGGGATTCACTGTCGGCTGACGAGAAAAAGATTTTCGAGGAAGCCGCCGTCGAGGCGCGTGATGTGCAGCGCAAGGCGGCGCGTGCAATGACCGAAAAATCACGCAAGGTGATGACCGATCACGGCATGCAGTTGAACGAGATCGCTCCGGCCGAAATTGCACGCATGCGCGATGCCGTCAAACCCGTGACCGATAAATACGCCGCACAGCTCGATCCGGAGCTGGTCAAGGCTTTCCGCGCGGAGCTTGAAAAGACCAAGGATCTTAAATAGCCGTGAGGCATGGCGGCCGGCGCCGAAAGCGGGCCGCCATGCGCAGGCTTTTGCGGTGCATCAGAGTGTGAGAATGGGGTGTTGATGGCGCGGGTTGAGGGTGTAATCCGCAGGCGCTGAAGGTCGCGATGAAATCTTTCGATAAATTCTTGACGCGTATGATGAACGGCATCATCGTCGTTTCACTGGCCTTGATGGTCATGATGGTTTTCAGCAACGTTGTGCTGCGTTACGCCTTTAATTCCGGTATTACCGCATCGGAAGAACTTTCACGGTTATTTTTCCTCTGGCTGATTTTTGTCGGCGCTATCGTTGCCATGAGAGAACGCGCGCATTTGGGCGTCGATACGCTGGTTGTGCGCCTGCCGCGTGCCGGCAGAATTTTCTGTGCATTGTTGAGCAATGCGCTGATGCTTTGGGTCTGTTACCTCTTTTTCGTCGGTAGCTGGCGGCAAACGTTGGTGGGCTGGGGCACATTGAAGCCGGCCACGGGAATTCCGATGGCCTTTCATTACGGTGTTGGGCTGATTATGAGCGTTGGCGTTGCCATCATTCTGATTGGCAATACCTGGCGCATTCTGCGTGGGCAGGCGAATGAAACGGACCTGATTCAGGTGGTTGAATCGGAGGACTCGCCGGCAGAAACTCCGGAACATGAATCCGTAGGCGCAACTGATCGCAACCCAGCTGATCGCGGATAGGGAGTAGGGCAAACATGGTCGTGACGATTTTTCTTGTTTCCCTGCTCGGCGCCATGGCACTGGGCATGCCGATCGCCTTTGCATTGATGGTCTGCGGCATTGCGCTGATGCTGCATATGGATATGTTCGATGCGCAGCTGATCGCACAGAACACGATCGACGGCGCCGATAACTTCGTGTTGATGGCGGTGCCGTTTTTTATGCTGGCGGGTGAATTCATGAATGCGGGCGGCCTCTCGCGGCGCATCGTCAATCTGGCGATGGCGCTGGTGGGGCATATCCGCGGCGGCTTGGGCTACGTGGCCGTCATCGCAGCAATCATCATGGCCAGCCTGTCCGGTTCAGCGGCGGCCGATACCGCCGCACTCGGCGTGTTGCTGATTCCGATGATGCGCCAGGCCGGTTACAGCGTGCCGCGTTCGGCCGGGCTGATTTCTGCGGGCGGCATCATCGCGCCGATCATTCCGCCGAGCATTCCTTTCGTCATGTTCGGCGTCATCGCCCAGGTATCAATTACCAAGCTGTTCATGGCGGGCATCGTGCCGGGCGTGATGATGGGCCTCAGTATCCTGATTGCCTGGGCCTGGGTGATCCGCAAGGATAAGCTTGAATCGCATCCGCGACAGAGCTTCCGACAGATCTGGGCGGCGGCGGTCGATAGCCTGTGGGCGCTGGTCATGCCGCTGATTATCATCGTTGGCCTGAGAATGGGTGTGTTTACGCCGACCGAGGCCGCAGTTGTCGCGGCGGTTTATGCCTTGTTTGTCGGCATGGTTGTTTATCGGGAAATCAAGTTCTCGCAGCTTTACGGACTGCTGCTCAACGCCGGAAAGATTACTGCTGTCGTCATGCTGCTGGCCGGCGCGGCGATGGTTTCTTCCTGGCTGATTACCGTGGCCGATCTGCCGGGACAACTGGCCGAAATGCTCGCGCCATTTATGGGCAATCAGATTCTGCTGATGGTCGCCATCATGATCATTGTCGTCGTCGTCGGTACGGCTATGGACATGACGCCGACCATTCTTATCCTGACGCCGGTGCTGATGCCGGTGATTAGACAGGCGGGCATTGATCCAATCTACTTTGGCGTCATCTTCATTATCAATAACGCTATCGGGCTGGTCACGCCGCCGGTCGGTACGACGCTGAATGTCATCTGCGGCGTCGCCAAGATCAAGATGGACGAGGCGATCGTCGGCGTCATGCCCTTCATGATTGCGGAACTTATTGTATTGGCCCTGCTGACGGTGTTTCCGTCGCTGGTGCTCACGCCGATGAAATGGCTTACCTAGAAGCAAGGGCGGTAGGTAAGAGGCCGTCTTTACTTGAGAGCCCGCAAGGTGTTGGCGCCAAAGAAATGGCGCAGGTTGCCAATAAGCTTTCCAAAGGGCGAATCAACATCGGGCTGTTTCCCGACCAGCAACTTGGCACAGGGCCGCAGATGATCGAGATGGTCAAGAAAGGTGAGCTTGACATCTTTCAGGGCGGTGCGGGCATGTTCTCGGCCATGGAACCGCGTCTTAACGTATTCGATATTCCGTATCTGTTCGAGTCGGTCGAATAGGCTTACAAGGTACTCGACAGCAAATTCGGTGAGGAAATGCTGGCGACGCTTGAACCGCATGGCCTTAAGGGCCTGTCCTTCTGGGAAAACGGTATTCGTTCGACGACCAATAATGTTCGCCCGATTACCAAGCCGGACGATATTAAAAGTCTGAAAATGCGCGTCATGCCGGCCAATCCGGTGCATGTCATGCTATGAAAAGAGCTGGGCGCCGAGCCGACGCCACTGCCTTTCGGTGAAATTTACGACAAGCTCAAGCGTGGCGAGCTGGACGGTCAGGAACACCCGATTGCCCCAATTTACGCAGGAAAATTCTATGAGGTACAAAAATACCTATCGTTAACAAAACATATGTATGGCCCGCTGATCCAGGTCACGAATCTGGAAAAATTCAAGGCCATGCCGAAAGCGACACAGAATATCCTGCTCAAGGCTTCCTATGCCGGCGCCGTCAAGATGCGCCAGTTTTCCAATGACAATGCGGCCAGATTCCTTGAGGAAATGAAGCAGAAAGGCGTTGCGATCAACGAGGTGGACGCCAGCGTTTTTCGTGAAAAAATGCGTCCGATCGTCGAAAAGCCTTACATCGAGAAAAATGGCGATGCCTGGCTGAAGAAGATCAATGCCTCGCTGGCTGAAAAGCCCAAAAAATAAGTAGAAATAGCGCCTAGGGTGTTTAGAAAAAACGGCCTCTGCAAGGAGGCCGCTAAAAATGCGGAGAGTTTTCCATCATAAGGAAGAACCGGAGGAAAAACCGCTGTTGCACTCTGTGATTTTTCATTTTATCCGGGCCAATCCCATTGGCTAGCGGCTTGCGAGCCGTGTCGCGCCGTTCTCGCGCTTCCTTGAGAGTTACATCGAGATAGACACCATGCGCCAGTAATTTTTCTCTATCGTTGAAGCGGCATTTTTGCCGCCAGTCAGTATTTCTCGCCAGCAGGCGTAATAAAGAGAAATAGCTTTTTTCCTCAGCCAGCTTGGCCGCCTTGGGGCTGAGCTTGGCATTGCGTACCACCGTATCCGCGAGCGCCATCGGGAATATATGGCGGTATGTCAATATACCCGCATCCCCACGGATTTCGATAGATCGTATAGGACACCGCCAGAATTAAAAAAGGCCAGAAACCTTCGTATTTACTTGGGTTGCCGGCCTTTATCGGACTACTTCAGGAGTGTTTGTGGTGGTCAGGGGCAGAATCGAACTGCCGACACGTGGATTTTCAGTCCACTGCTCTACCAACTGAGCTACCTGACCATTGCAAGAGACGCGCATTATATCGATGGCCTGGTAAAACGTCAAAGCGTTATCGCTATGTTTTGCCTTGTTACGCGCAGGCGTTGAAGGCAAGAAAATCGCCGACCACGAGGAGAAAATAGTAGATAAAAGCAGGATAGAAACGAGGGAAACAGATAAAAGTTACGATCGGGGTCGGCTGGGCATTTTGCTTTGCGGCCTGTGCCTTAGCCCCTGCTCTCCACTATTTCTGGCTGCTTCTGCACCGTGATGTCCTCAGCGTGCAAATATATTTTTACCCTGACTTTTGAGCTATAGTTTTCTTTCCGAAAATCGAGACGAGATCGACTTTTATCCATGAATACTTTATACGACATTCCCTCCGGTAAGTCTGGTCACAACGCCGCGTTCGAGCAGGCTATCCGCCAGTTGGCCGTTCCTGTTTGCCGGGTATTTGGCTCGGCCGCGCAGCCGACGCCTGCCCGTTTTGAGGCCTCGGCGCAGACGCTGAATACGAAGGATAGCGCCCAGGTATCCAAATTCTTTCCCAACACGGTCAAGGCTTCCGGCAGCAAGGTGCTGGAGGCGACCGCCGGTGCTGCGGGTGCGCCCCAAGATCAGGGCAAGCGCGTCGCCGTTCTTTTTTCCGGCGGGCCGGCGGCGGGCGGGCACAATGTCGTCTGCGGCCTGAAGCGCATACTGGGCGCGGGCAATACGTTGCTGGGCGTGCGTCCGGGGCCGAAAGGCTTGCTCAAAGGCAATCTCTTTGAAATTTCCGATCGAGATGTCGACGCCATCATCAACACGGGCGGTTTCGATTTTCTCGGTACTGACCGTACCAAGATCAAGACGCCGGAACAGTTTGCCCAGGTCAAGGCGACCTGCGTTAAGCACAATCTTGACGCCATCGTCGTTATTGGCGGTGATGATTCCAATACCAACGCTGCCGTCCTTGCCGAATTCCTGTACGCGGGCGTTAAGCCCGACGGCTCGGGTGTCCAGGTGATCGGTGTGCCCAAAACCATCGACGGCGATTTGCAGGTGGGGGCGTTGTTGCCGATTTCCTTCGGTTTCGACACCGCGACCAAGATTTATGCCGAAATGGTCGGCAACATTTTGCAAGACACACGCTCGTCGCTGAAATACTGGCATTTCGTCAAGCTGATGGGGCGCTCGGCGTCGCACGTTACCCTGGAAGTAGCGCTGCAAACCCAGCCGGCCATCGCGTTGATTTCAGAAGAAATTGCCGAAAAGAAGCAATCGCTGAGCTCAATCGTCGGCCAAATTGCCCAGGCCGTTGTTAAACGGGCCGAGCAGGGCATCCACCATGGTGTCGTTATTATTCCGGAGGGGGTCGTCGAATTTATCCCCGAAATGCATGTGCTGATCGCGGAGCTGAACGATGTGCTGGCCTGCCATGCAGATGATTTTGCCAGGCTTGACAAGGCTGAACGTCCCGCCTTTATCGGTAGCCGCCTGTCGCCGGACAATGCGCGTCTATTAGCCTCTTTGCCCGGCTATGTCGTCGATATGCTGCTGGCTGAACGCGATTCGCACGGCAATCTGCAAGTCTCACTGATTCCGACCGAGCAATTGCTGATCGACATGACGGCGCGTGCCTTGCAGGAAATGGGCGCCAAGGTGCCCTTTGCCACGATGAACCATTTCTTCGGCTACGAAGGCCGTTGCGGCGCGCCGACCCTGTTTGACGCTGCCTATACATTTAATCTCGGTCTGACCGCCGGTTCGCTGATTCTTGACGGCCGTACAGGCTATATGGCGACAATTACCGACCTGACGAAGGGCGGTGCGCCCAAGGCCATTCCGCTGACCGGCCTGCTCAATATCGAACGCCGCCACGGGCAGGACGAATTCGTCATCGAAAAGGCGCTGGTCAGAACGGACTCGCCAGCCATGCGCCATTTCATGGCGCACCGCACGACCTGGGCAGAAAAGGATCTCTTTGCTTCTCCCGGACCGCGCCAGCTCTGGGGGCCGATTGCCATGCAGCAGCCGATATCGGTGGCGCTCAATACCGGCGCCGACAGCCTGGCTTTCAAAATCGGCTGATTGCTAGAAGGCTTGGCGTACCGGCTTCCGGCTCTAGCCGTGGATGACATGTGGTACGCCTTGTTTTGCCGATAAGGCATGGGGCTGATGGAATTTTTCGGTCTGCCCCGAAGTTCAGGAATCCCTTAAAACGGAAATTCAGTTCGACAGACCTCAAGACAGGAGCATTCAGATGACTACTACCGCATCTCTGGCCAATGCCATTCGTGTCCTGGCGATCGATGGCGTACAGGCTGCCAATTCTGGCCATCCCGGTGCGCCGATGGGCATGGCAGAAATCGCCGTTTCTCTCTGGAACCACAATTTGAAGCACAACCCGGCTGACCCCAAATGGCCGGATCGGGACCGCTTTGTACTTTCCAACGGCCATGCGTCGATGCTGATCTATTCGCTGCTTTATCTGACGGGCTACGATCTGCCGCTCGATGAACTGAAAAAGTTCCGCCAACTGCACAGCAAAACACCAGGGCATCCGGAAGTTGGCCATACGCCGGGCGTCGAAACCACCACCGGCCCGCTCGGTCAGGGCCTCAGCAATGCGGTCGGTATGGCGCTGGGCGAGAAACTACTGGCCGCCGAATTCAATCGCGACGGTCACGCCATCGTCGATCACTATACGTATGTGTTCCTGGGCGACGGTTGCCTGATGGAGGGCATCTCGCACGAAGCCTGTTCGCTGGCGGGCGTCTGGAAACTGGCCAAACTGATTGCCTTTTACGACGATAACGGCATCTCGATCGACGGTCATGTCGAGGGCTGGTTTGCCGACGATACGCCGAAACGTTTTGAAGCCTATGGCTGGAACGTCATCCGCAATATCGACGGGCACGATGTTGACGCCATCGACCGCGCCATCGCCGCGGCCAAGGCACAGAGCGACAGGCCGACGCTGATCTGCTGCAAAACGATGATCGGCAAGGGTTCGCCGAACAAGGCGGGGACGCACGAAGTGCACGGCGCACCGCTCGGTAAGGACGAGATTGCCGCCACGCGTGCCGCGCTTGGCATTGACTGGCCGCCGTTCGAAATCCCGGCCGATATTCTGGCTGCCTGGAACGCCAAGGCTGCCGGCGCCAAACAGCAGGCCGCCTGGGATGAGCGCTTTGCCGCTTACCGCAAGGCGTATCCCGATCTGGCCGCTGAATTTGAGCGCCGCATGCGGGGTGAGCTGACTGCACGTTACGCCGCCGGGTCGGCCGAAGCGCTCAAGGACATCATCGACAAGGCGGAAGTCATCGCCACGCGCAAATCTTCACAGAATGCCATCCAGGCGCTGGCACCGCTGGTTCCGGAATTTGTTGGCGGCTCGGCTGACCTGGCGCCGTCCAACCTGACAATGTGGAAGGGCTGCCGCGAACTTAAACCGGCAAGCCTCGATGAAGGTGGCAACTACCTTCACTACGGCGTGCGCGAATTCGGCATGGCGGCGATCATGAACGGGCTCTGCCTGCATGGCGGTTTCCGCCCGTTCGGCGGCACTTTCCTGATGTTCTCCGAATATGCGCGTAACGCTATCCGCATGGCGGCGCTGATGCAGATCAATCCGATCTACGTGTTTACGCACGACTCCATCGGCGTCGGCGAGGATGGGCCGACGCACCAGCCGGTCGAGCAGACCGCGACGCTGCGCATGGTGCCCAATCTCGACGTCTGGCGGCCGTGCGACAGCGTTGAGACTTTCGTTGCCTGGCAGGTCGCCATTGAGCACAGGACGATGCCGACGGCGCTGATCCTGACCCGCCAGAATCTCGCGCACCAGATGCGCGATGCCGCGCAGGTTGCCGCCATCCGCAAAGGCGGCTACGTGCTCAAGGATTGCGCGGGTGCGCCGAAGGCGGTCATCATCGCCACCGGCTCGGAAGTTGCGCTGGCCGTTGCGGCGCAGCAGACCCTGGCGGAAAAAGGCATTTCGGTGCGCGTCGTGTCGATGCCTTCGCCGTTTGCCTTCGATGCCCAGGACAAGGCGTATCGCGATGCCGTTTTGCCGCCGGATGTTCCGCGCGTGGCTGTCGAAGCCGGTTCGACGGCGGGTTGGTATCGCTATGTCGGCCTGAATGGCGCTGTTGTCGGCATCGACCGCTTCGGCGAATGCGGCCCTGCCGCGCAGGTCTTCGACTATCTCGGCATCACCGCGCCGAAGGTCGTCGAAGCGGTCGAGAACGTGCTGGCCGGCTGATCGGCCCGCCCAAAAGACGCAGGATAACGCCGCCTGAAATCGGCGAGTCTGCCAACGCCCATCAACCCCACCAACCACCAACCCCGCCTTTGTGGCGGGGTTAGTTTTGGCGTTTCCGGGTGCCTTTGTAAAAATACGGCCTTGGCTTCGCCGTGCCGTACTGCGTGGTCTGCCTACGGCGCGCCGCCTTGTCTTTGACAAAGCCGAGCCGCTATAAAAAGAGCTGGCCTGAAGCCCGTGTATTTAGGGCGTCTCAGAGGCGATGCTCTGAAGCCCATGTAAATAGGGCATCTCAGAAGGGGTGCTCTGAAGTCCTTATAAACAGGGCGTTTCCGGGCAGGGTGCCCGCCAGCCCTTTATTGATAAGGGTTTCAGAGGCATATGCCCGGAAACCCTTTATCCACGCGGGTTTCCGGGGCGCCTTCCGGGGATCCTTGTTTTGCCGCAGCGTGCCGGCTGAGCCGATGCGCTAGAATGAAAACCGGTTATGGAATCAGCCTGAATGGAGAGCGTGACATGCTAGTGAGACTGACCTCAAGTACCTCCGGCGAAGTGGTGATGCTGGCCGAACATCTGCGCGGCCTGCTTGAAGTGCTGGACAAGGACTGTACGGCGCGCGGAATCTTCACGCTGGAACAGTTGCCGCCGACCATTGCAAAGTTGAAAACTTTGGTCGAGGCAGACCGGCAGGCGGCGCATCTATACGAACAAGCCAAAATTCAGGCGGAAAACCAGGCCGGGAAAATGGCTGGGGAAGCCGCGGAGAATGAGGTTGAAGAGGATGCGGAAGATGACGAGACAGCCGACGAGACGCCGATCTGGCTGGGGCAGCGTGCCGTACCCCTGCTGCACTTAATGGAACGGACGCTACGGGAAAAAGGCTTCATCCTGTGGCAGGCTGACCGCGATTTTTGAATAACATGCTGCTTCGCGTGCAGAGGGTTCCGTTTGTACGGGGCGTGCGCCGTATTTTATTTGCGCTCCCGATGTTTTTTGCGCTCGGCTTGTGCTGGGCGGGGGCTATCGCCGGACTGACGGAGACGGGGAAGGTGGCCGGAGCTCCGGGTCAGCCAAGCATCCCCGAAGTCGCGGTCGACGTCGGCCATACCCTGGCCGATCCAGGCGCTGTCAGTGCACGCGGCCGTGTCGAATTTGAATTCAACCGCGATCTGGCCGGCCTGTTGGTAACGGCTTTACAGGCGCGTGGTGTGTCTGTCCGCCCGGTCAATTTCGACGGGCGTATCGCCAGCCTGTATGACCGGCCGATGGTTGCCGCAGGCGCGGATTTTTTCATTTCCATCCACCATGATTCGGTGCAGCCGGAACTGCTTGAGAACTGGGAGTGGGAAGGCAGGACACAGACCTATAGCGACCGCCATCGCGGTTTCTCGCTATTCATTTCGCGCGATAGCCCCGATCTGGACACCAGTCTGCGTTGTGCTTCGGCGATTGGCGCGCGCCTGCGCCATATGGGATTCATGCCGGCGACGCACCATGCCAATTCCTTACCTGGTCGCGAACGCCCGTATGCCGACGAACAGAATGCCGTGCATTTCTATGACAATCTCGTTGTCCTCTATCGCACGAGTCTGCCTGCTGTCCTGCTCGAGGCGGGCGTGCTCAAGAACCGCGACGAAGAACTGGCCCTGCGTGACCCGCAGCGTCAGGCGTACATGGCCGACGCCATTGCTAGCGGCATCGCGGCCTGCCTGTATGTGCGCAAGGCTGCCGCGGCTGAATGAGCGCGATACAATGCGGGCGTTTTTACGTAGTGTTCCGAACCTCGGCTTAACACATCAAAGAATTGAATAATTGCCATGCCCGCTTCACTCGATCATCTACTCGTCGTCGCGCTGTCTTCGCGGGCGCTCTTCGATTTCGAGGAAGAAAACCGCGTGTTCGAGGAACAAGACGACCGCGCCTATATGAAATTGCAGCTGGACCGTCTGGAACGGGCGGCGCCGCCCGGTGTGGCCTTCCCCCTGGTGAAAAAACTGCTGGCGTTTAATGCCGACGGCAGGCAACGCGTCGAGGTGGTCATCCTTTCACGCAACGACCCGGTGTCCGGTCTGCGCGTTTTCCGTTCGGCGGAAGAAAATGGCTTGAAACTCGGGCGCGGCGTATTTACCCGCGGCCGGCCGCCCTATGCGTTTCTTGATCCGCTGGGGGCGCATCTTTTTCTCTCGGCCAATGCCGATGACGTGCGCAAGGCGTTGGCGGCGGGGTTTCCGGCGGCGCAGGTGTTTGCCCACTCGCACGTTGATCCCGACCGGCATGCGGAAGAATTGCGCATCGCTTTTGACGGTGACGCCGTGCTCTTCTCCGATGAGGCGGAACGCGTTTATGCAGCGCAAGGCCTGAGCGGTTTCCATGACCACGAACGCACCTATGTCGAGCGGCCTTTGCCGCCGGGGCCGTTCAAGCCGCTGCTCGAAGCCTTGCAACGCTTGCAGAATCTGGATGGTGCGCCGGCGCCGGTGCGCCTGCGTACGGCGCTAGTGACGGCGCGCAGTGCGCCGGCGCATGAACGGGCGATTCGTACCCTGATGCAGTGGGGCGTCTCGGTCGATGAGGCTATGTTTCTCGGCGGGTTGGATAAAGGCCCGTTTCTCGCCAAATTCGAGCCGGATTTCTTTTTTGACGATCAGACCGGGCATTGTGAATCCGCTGCCCGCGCCGGCCCGGCCGGCCATGTGCCCAGTGGTGTGAGGAACGTCTGACCGATCGGTGGATCGGCGCTGTTTCCCTGCTTTATTTGGAAAGCCGCCGTTTCCGGCCTCTGGAACCTAGAGGATCCGGTTGATGAGCCGGTCGGCCTTCACATGCGCTAACCGCCTGATCAGGCGCTGTACAGGCTGCGGGTAGGCGTCGATGGGTTCGATTTCCTCGTAATGCGTCAGCCGTGTCGTCTTGGCCAGGAAACCCGCCAGTTCGCTGCGATGCTGGCCGATCAGCCGCTTTTCCGGATCGCGGATGAGCAGGCCGTTTTCCAGATCGAGCCGCCAGGCACGCGGGTTGAGGTTATGCCCGGTCAGCAAGGCGCAATCGTCATCGGCCAGCAGACCTTTAAGGTGAAAAGTATTGCTGCCGTCTTTCCAGATATGCACAGCAAGCATGCCGGCGTCGATAGCGCCCTGGTTGGTTTTGCAGAAGCGACGCAGGTTGGTTTCGTAGAGGTAGGGCAAGGCGCCGATGGTTTTGAACGGCGCTTCCGGCGGAATGTAAAAATCGTTGGCTGTTTTATCGCCGAGCACAATGGTGACGCGGCAGCCCGCCTTGATCCGGCGGCGCAGGGCATGGCGCAAGGGGCCGGGCAGGTTGAAATAGGGCGTCAGCAGCACCAGTTCATGGCGTGCCTGCATGATCAGCTGCAAGAGTGTGCGATTGAGCGCGTTGTCCCGCGCCCCCAGGCCGATCAGCGGCGTGATGCTGACGGCGCCTGCCTGGCGCGGCGCAGCGGTAAAGTCATACTGCGTGCGCGCCAATACCTTGCGCAATTTGGCGATTTCCGGCCGCAAAGCCGCCCGGCTGGGGATGTCGGCGCTATCGAGCGGGCAGACGGCCGGACTGGTGCGCAATGCATTCTTGAGCAGAGCCGCAAAACTGTCGGCCAGTTCACGGCTATGAATCAGGTGGTAGCGGTCAAGGCGGTAACGGCCATGCCGCTGAAGGTAGACGTCATTGAGGCTGGCGCCGCTGTAGAGCACGGCATCGTCGATGACGAAGCCCTTGAAATGAAAGACGCCCAGAAGTTCTCGGCGCTGTACCGGCACACCGTAAACCGGCACGCCCGGCCCGAATTGCTTCGCCATGGCCTGGTAGCGCGCAGCGTTACCTGCCGATTCTCGCTGGCCGATCAGCCCGCGCTGTGCCCGATGCCAGTCGACATAGACGGCGATTTCGAGTTGCGGGTGAGCCATATGCGCCGCATAGAGAGCATCCAGAACCTCGCGGCCGGCATCGTCATCCTGCAGGTAAAGTGCGGTGATCAGAATGCGCCGGCGTGCGCTGGCGATCTGCGCCAGCAGGGTTTCGCGGAAAGCGCTTGGGCCAGCCAGCGTTTGTACGCACTCGGCCGGAACGGATAAGGCTGGCAATTCATCCGGCGCGGCGTGTGGCGGAAAACGTTCTCGCCAACGTTGAAGCGTCCGTGCGATCCGGGATTGGGAAAGCGGTCTGGAGAGAGGTTTAGACAAGGGATAGAAAAGATAGAAAGAATAGGCGGCAGGAAATATCCACAGGGCGAGAATTATACCGGTGTCGCCTTCAATAACGGCACCTGGCGGAATATGCAGGTAATTCTCTGGAAACAGTGCTTCGGATAACCTGCCTCATCGCAAATCCCCAGGCGTGGTGCTACAATCCGGCCGATCTTCCTTGTCTGCTCTGAACAAAAAAGCGGCATACAGCGCGAAAACCTATGCGCGGGTGTAGTTCAATGGTAGAACGGCAGCTTCCCAAGCTGCATACGAGGGTTCGATTCCCTTCACCCGCTCCATCTTCATGACAAGGATCATTTTCCAGCCAGGTGCAAACGTCCGGAAAACGAATCAATTGTGCTGACCGCGCCTGTTTCTCCTCTTCGCCTGCTGACGGGACACACGCCAGCGTTCCGCTGCCACTAACCGCCAGGGCTAAAATAGCGTCTACTGCGATCAGGGCCGTGACGCTTAACTTATCGCCCAGATTGAACTCCCGTTCATGTCGCGGTGATGGCAGATACGCATAACACATACCTCAGGAATCAGGAGATGTATTCATGGACTACCCGGTCATTCACGATGAAAAAAACCGCCGCTTTGAAATCCGCGTCGAGGGGGCGACAGCCTATCTGAGTTATGTGCCGGTCAGTGGCGGCCTTGACTACGAACATACGATTGTTCCGCCATCCCTGGGCGGGCGCGGCATTGGGTCTTTTCTGGTGAGCCATGCGCTGGAGTACGCCAGGCAGCGCGGATTGAAAGTCAGGCCGACCTGTTCTTTCGTCGCGGCGTATATCGATAGGCATTCCGACTATCAGCGTATCGTCCTGGCGGATGAGCGCCAGGATCGGTAGCCTGCCTGCGATTGAATGCGGATGAGCGCCTAATCGCCTAATCGCCGCCCCGCGGGTGCGGTAGGCGGCCAAAACAGAAGGTGAAAACCTGGAAAGGAGTCTTCCCATGAAACTGTATTACATGCCCGGCGCCTGTTCGATGACGCCGCATACGGCACTGGAGTGGATCGGTCAGCCTTATGAAGCGCAAAGCGTCAATCGGCGCGAGATCAAGTCGCCCGAATATCTCAAACTCAACCCGCAGGGCGCGGTGCCGCTTTTGGTCGATGGCGATTTAGTGTTGTCGCAAAATGCCGCGATTCTTGCCTATCTTGATGCGCGCTTCCCGCAGGCGCGCCTGTTCGGCAGTGACGATCTCAAGGGCAAGGCGCGCGCCTGGCGTTGGCTGGCGTTCCTGAATGCGGATGTCCACAAAGCTTTTTCGCCGCTATTTCACCTGCCGGACTATGTGCACGATGAAGCCGTCAAGACGGCCATGCAGTCGGCCGCGCGCGACAATATCCGTCACCTGCTGGCGCAGGCCGACGCGCAGCTTGCCGCGCAGCCGTATCTGGGCGATGACGTGTCAGTCGCCGATGTGTACCTGTATGTTCTGTTGCGCTGGTGTCGTAGCCTGCAGCTCGATCTTGCCGATTTGCCGCAGCTGGCGCCGTTCTATGTGCGGCTCGGCGAAAACGCCGGCGTGCGTTCGGTGATTACCCAGGAAAATCTCAAGCCCTGAGCGTCTGTTTCGTCCAGCATCCGGCCAACGCCGCTGTTTTTCGGCGTTCTTCAGTGCCCAGGCATTCCGGCTTGGAGCGCAGAAAGGCGGCCCTCTGCCGCCTTTCTGCTTTTGGGCGCTGTCCGTACGATTTCTGGTGTTATACGAACCCGTGCCTGGTCCGGCTTGCCAGCTCCTGTGGTTTGAAGAGATTGAAGCGCGGCAGGAACTTGTCCCAGTCGATGAGATGAGCGTCGATCTCGGGGCCGTCCACACAAGCGTGCTTACGCACCATTTTGCCGTCAATATTGACCGGCACCATGCAAGCGCCGCACATTCCGGTTGCATCGACCATGATCGAGTTCAGACTGGCAACAGTGTGCACGCCGTAGGGGCGGGTCAGATCGCTGACGGCGCGCATCATCAGCGGCGGGCCGATGGTGACGATCTCGACAATTTCCCGCCCTTGGCTTTGTTTGCCGTCTTTGAGCATGGCTTCCAGCGGCGTGGTGACGAACCCATTGAGGCCAAAAGAGCCATCGTTGCTGGTGTAAATGACATCGAGGCGGTCGCCGAATTCGGCCTTGAGCTTGCCGATGCGTTCATGCTCGCCAATCCAGAACAGGAGATTGGCGCTGCGGAAACCGGCAATCAGCGTCACATGGTTGCCCAAACGCAGATGCTCGCGCGCGATCGGGTACACCGGCGGCAAACCGAGGCCGCCCGCCGTGAAAACGACAGTCTGCCGCGCCGCATCGTAGCGCTGCAGCGCGCTCGGCTGACCGAGCGGCCCGGCAATGCCGGCAAAGGCTTCGCCTACCTGCATTTGGTTGATTTTCATGCTCGTCGTCCCCATGCCCTGGACGACGATGCAGATGGTGCCGGCCTGTTCGTCCCAGTCGGCCAGCGTCAGCGGGATCAGTTCGCCGTCCGGCCAGGCCAGCACGCGCACGAACTGGCCGGCGCGCGCCGTTTTGGCGATCATCGGCGCATAGACAATGAATTCGACGATGTTCGGCGCCAGTTCGATTTTGTCGATGATTCGCTGCGGCATGGCCGCAAGTTCGGCATAGCGCCGGGCACGGGTGAGGGACTTTATGATTTCCTCGGCGGGTATGTCGATCTCGCCGAGAATTTCGCGCGCGGCCGTTTGGCCGTCGCCAGCGGCGCGGATCGCCGTCGATCCGCCGCGTGCGGCATCACCGCCCGAATAGATACCGTCGAGCGAAGTCTGCATCGATCCCTTGCCAAGCTCGATCGACCCCTTGGCCGTCGTCCTGAGATTCGGTTCGGAATCGCGGATGATCGGGTTTGGGTCGTTGCCAAGCGCCATGATGACGAGATCGGCCTTGACGCTTTCCGTCTTGCCGGTGGCGACCGGGCGGCGGCGACCGGAGGCGTCGGGTTCGCCGAGCGCGATGACTTCCAGTGAAGCGCCGGTGACGAAATGTGTCTTGTCATCGCCGATAAACTCGTTCGGCGAGCGCAGCACCTTGAGCCGGATGCCTTCTTCGAGTGCGTGGTGCAGCTCCTCGACACGCGCCGGCATTTCATCGCGCGTGCGGCGATAGACGATTGTCACCTCGCCGCCCAGCCGCCGCGCCGTGCGCGCGGCATCCATCGCCGTGTTACCGCCGCCGATGATCAATACTTCCTTGCCGCGGGTTTCGGGTAGTGGCGTTTCGTAGTCTTCGCGCATACCCTGCATCAGGTTGACGCGGGTGAGAAATTCGTTGGCCGACATGACGTTGAGCAGGTGCTCGCCCGGCACGTTCATAAAACGCGGCAGGCCGGCGCCCGAGCCGACAAAAATCTTCCAGAAACCGGCGTTCTTGAGATCCTGCAGAGTCGCCGTTTTGCCGACGACGAAGTTGGTGATGAATTTGCCGCCCAGTTGCCGGATTTTGCCGACGACATCGTCGATCAGCTCGTTAGGCAGGCGGAATTCAGGAATGCCATAGCGCAGGACGCCGCCCAGTGCGTGAAACGCTTCAAAAATGGCGACCGGAAAGCCTTCGGCAGCGAGCAGGTAGGCGTTGATTAACCCTGCCGGCCCGGAACCGACGACAGCAATCGGCGGCTTGTCGCCTTTCTGCCAAGGATCGGCATGGCCGGAAAAACGGGCGGTGATGCCTTCGGGATCGACAAGTTTCTCGCGCTGCGGCAAAAACCATTCGATCTGTCCGATTTCGATCGGTTGCTTGGCGTGCGCGCAGACGCCCTGGCATTGCAGCTCCTGCGGGCAGACGCGGCCGGTGACGTTGGGCAGCGGGTTGCAGTGTTCGATCAGCGCCAGCGCCTCGCGGAAACGACCGTTGCCGAGCAGGTCGAGCATCTGCGGAATGTGGATTCTGACCGGGCAGCCGCCCTTCGGTTCTGCACGTTCCGGCACGCGCAGGCCGAATTCGCAAGGGCGCTCCTCGCATTGCTTGTCGCGTAGAACTTCGAGCCAGACAATCAGCTCGACCTCGCGTGCGCTGTAGCCCTGCTTCATGTAGCCGAGGTAACCCTGGTTGACCAGTTCAAAATCGTTCGATCGTTCCTCGGGGGCGCGGATATAAGGCGGAATGAAGTTTTCCGCCGGCCAGTTTTTCGACAAGCCGCGGAACATGGGGTAGCGGTCGGAAAGATGCTGGTCGATGGCCCTGATGAATTTGCGCTTCAACCCCAGCGGCAGGCGCCAGACAAAGCGCATGAGAATCTTGCTTGTGTCATCGTCGCGTAGCAGGAGTTCCCAGAACGTCCGGGTAAAGCGTTCGCCCAGCTCGCCTTGCCGGAATTCGGCGGCAATGGCATTGACGCCATCGGCAATGAACAGGTCGCGAAACTGGCGGGGATCGTCGAGCAGATGCCGTTTCAACAGCTCCATCTGGCGATGGAAGGTGCCGACCGCTTCGCTGTGCGCCAGGCTGTTGAGCTGTGCGCGCGCGCTTTCCAGCGAGCGGCTGGCGTCGAGATAACGACGAACGTCGTCCTGAGCGCCGGATGGTTCGAGCATTGAAGTGAGCTTAGCCATGAATGATCTCCGCATCACAGTTGGCGGCTACGCGCTTGATGCGCGCCTTCAGTTCGGGCGTGGGCTGCACGCGCGCCAGAATGCCGGGGATGATCCGCGCGGCTTCGCGGCTTTCGCCGTCGACGAGCAGACGGGTTTTCTCGAAGATTTCTGGCACATCCTGATAGCAGGTCTTGCAGTTGGTGCACAGGGCGGAGTCCTCAAGCGTGACGAGCGCGTCCGGGCTGCCATGTTCGCCGTTTCCCTCATCCCCGACAGTCGGCGCCGAGCCGGAGGCGGCGACTGGCTTGAGCGGAATGAATGCGCTGCCAACGCCGCCAGCCGGCGCCTGGCTCGATGTGGCCAGGTCGGACATGGCGCGGGCAATGCCGTCGAGCGAATCCTCCCGCTGTTTGAGCGCTTCCCTGACCTGTGCCTGCAGGGCGGCGACGCCTTCCGCGTATTCGGCGCTCAGTTTCGAGACGTGCTGGCCGTCGAGATATTGCAGCATCTTCCAGTTTCTGCGCCGTTCTTCGACGAGTGCGATGATTGTGCCGGAAACGCCGATCCTGACCAGCCGCTTGTCGGCATCGGTCGTGTAAATGAACGGCGTCTTGCCAGCGCGTTGCGCTTCGGGCAATTCGATGTACTCATGTACCGGAATGGTGTCAGCGGTGTCCTTGAGCCTGCGGAACTGTTTCTTGAAGCGGATTTCGGAAAATGCGAAGTTCGCCGGCGTCAGCGGCGTTTCCAATAGCTGCAGATGGCCTTCCTCATCGAGATATTCGAGGGTTGCCGTCGTCCAGGTCTTGTCTGCATCGGGATTGCCTTCGAGCGAGAACCAGTCGTGCAGGTTCTCGCCGCGGCGCGGGTCGTGCACAAACAGCGGACTCATGCGGCTTTCGACGGCAAGCCGCGCCTGCCGCGCCGAGACGTTGTCAGCCACGCCATTCTCACCCTGACAGGGCGTGTAGATGTCGAGCAGCGCCGGTGCGTCGCTGTAGGTCAGAGCCTCCATCGCGTGTTTGAGGAAGTGGTTTTGCATCGCCGTGCTGGTGGCGCAGACGAAGACATTGGCGTGGAACGAGGCAAGCAGGGCCAGTTCCTTGCGCGCTTCGTACTTGCCGCTGTGCGCCGCGCCGTAGCGGGCGAGATCGGCGTCCTGACCGATAAAGCTCGACGTTGAGGCCTGGCCGCCGGTGTTCGAGTAGGCGCCGGTGTTGAGGACGACGACCTTGATCGGCGTATTGGTTGCCAGAATGCGCGACAGCGCGCCGAAGCCGATGTCGTAGGTTGCCCCGTCGCCGCCGATGGTGATGATCGTCGGCAGCAGCGCCAGCTCGTCCTCGCTGAACTGGTTCCAGCGCAACAGGCGCATTTCGGCGTCGTGCCGTTCCGGTACGTAGGCATCGTCAATTTCCAGCCGGGCCGTACGCAGGGCGCGGATGTCGGTCAGCGCCTGCGCTGAAATGCCCTCGAAAATCCCCTTGGCGAGCGGCTGGGCGTCCTGAAAGAGACTGTTGACCCAAGGATCCTTGTAGGCGTTGAAGGGGAAGGTTGAGGAATATACGCTGCTACAACCCGTCGAGTTGGCGACGATGGCCCCTGACGGGCCATTGCCGGTCGGGCCGCTTTCAAAGAGGTACAGCCGCTTTTCGAGCGTTGCGAGCGTTTCGTCGATGCGTTGACGGCGCGCGGCATCCTGCGCTCCAAGCGCTTCCCGCTTCGCTTCCAGCACGGCGATCAGCGACTCGAGCTCGGCCATGTGTGCATGCCGGCGCTTATCGGTGATGGCACGGTTGACGGCCATTACCTGGCGGATGGCGGTGACTTCGCCGCAGCCGCGGCAGCCGCCGTGACCACCCGTGGTAGCGTAGTAATTGCCGCGGTCGAGCAGCAGGCGCTTGGCTTCCCCGTCAGCATCGAGCGCGCTGTCAAAGAAGCGTGCTGGCGTATTGGCTGTCTTGCTCATGAAGTCGAAACGTACCTGCAAAGTGTCGAGCAGTTCGACATCCTGCTCCTTAGCGCGCAAGGCGCCAGGGCCGCAAACGTCGACGCATTCGAGGCAGCCGGTGCATTTCCACGGATCGACCGTCGCCGCGAACAGGCCGCCCGTGCCCGGCGCCGTTTTTTCCATGGCATCGAAGAATGGGCGGGTTCTGGCCACCGGATAGACAGCGAGGATTTCGACCAGCTTGCTGAAGTTGGCGAGCAGGCTGGCCTGCTGGATCGGCAGGCGGGAGGCAACCTCAGCAACGACTTCATAGAAGGCGCGCGTGTCGCGGGATTGGCGGTAAACCTCACGGATACCCTCGGTCATCGGGACGATCTGGGCGCGTAGGGCTTCACGCTGCGTTTCGGCGATCTCGAGTTGGGCGATGCCGGTCAGCAGCAGTTGATGGATGTCGTGGACCGAATTGGGAATGGCGGCATCGGGACAGACCAGCGCGCATTCCATACAGCCAGTGCAGATATCCGGACTGAACAGCGGCGCGGTACGGCGGAACAGCCCTTTGTCTTTCGCGCCCGCGCTGCCGGCCGGCATGAACAGCCCTGTGCCGGGCAGAACGGGCGCTTCGCCGATGGTGCCTTGTTTGAAGGGCGTGGCAACGATGTCATTGAAGTAATCACGATCAAACATGCCGCAGGGTGCGCTGCCCTCTGGCTGGCAAAGCGAAGCCGAAAGCGAGACGTTGCGCAAGGGGATCGGCGCCGGCTTGGCGTCGATTGCGAGGAAAGCGGCCTGCGCGTAGTCGACACGCTGTGTTGCTGCCATGCCTTCGCGGATGACCTGCATGTTGCTTTCGACGACGGCTTCGCCCTTGGCGCCGAATTTCTTGGCGATCTGGTTGCGTATCTTGGTGCGCATGGCTTCCGGCGAGGCATGGCCGGCGACTTCCTTGACATGGCCGGCAACGGCGCCGATGAAGGCGATGCCCATCATGCGTGTGGCCAGTTCGGGCGTCGGCGCATTGCGCCTGGCGACGGCGAAGGCGTCGATGATGAAAAAGTTGATCTTCTTTTCACGGATCGTCTTGCGCGCCTGCGGCGGCAGTTCAGCCCAGACCTGCTCCGGCGTGCCTGAGGATTGCAGGATAAACGTGCCGCCTTCGGCCAGCCCTTTCAGCGGGTTGGTATGCACAAAGGAGCGGTGGTCGGGCGAAATGACGACTTCGACGTCTTCCAGTTCGGCATTGGTGATTTTGATCGGCGCGGGGCTCAGCGTGATGTAGTAGTTGGTCGGCGCGCCGCTCTTTTCCGAACCGTATTTCGGCGCCGACTTCGAATTCATTTCGAGCACGCCGGCGAGGATGTCGGTCAGCAACTTGCCCGAGGCAATGGTGCCGTAGCCGCCGACCGAGTGGAAGCGCACGCGGAAAGCGGCAGCCGGCAGCAATCGCGGGTTGGCTTCGCTATCGAGCGCCATCCGCTCGGTTTCCGGATAGGCGGCCTGCATGCGCTGCTGCAATTCGACCAGATGCGGTTCTGGATTCTTCGAAAAGAATTGGGAGCCGAGATAGATGAGCGGCGCATTCTTGCCGGTTTCCATGGCTTTGAAGGCGGCGATCAGGTGGCGCGGTTGCAGATCGTGGCCGCCAAGGCCGAATATCGCCGTCGTCAGCGCCGGGATTGCCTCAATGGCCGGCATGTCGGCATGCCGCGTCCGGTTGCCGGCTGCGCGGCGTTGTTCTCCGTTCTCGCGCGCCTTGAACAACGCCTGCGTCACTAAGGTGGTCAGCGCCGTCTGCTCGGAACGCTCCAGCACCGTGACCGCCTGCTTGCCGGCCAGCGCGCCTGCGACTTCAGCTTCCGGGAAGGGTTGTAAGAGTTTGATCGCGACGAGCCCGACCTTTTTACCCTGCGCGCGCAGATGCTCGACGACGGCTTCAACATCGTCGCATACCGAGCCGAGACCGACCATGACGAAATCCGCGTCCTCGCACATGAAAGTGTGTACCGGCGCATAGGCGCGGCCGGTCAGCGCCGTATATTCGGCCATGGCCTGGCGCACCAGGGCGGGAACGGCGCTGGCAAAATGCGCGCGGTGGTCGGCGGCGCCGGCCTGGAAGTCGGGTTGGTTCTGCACCGGGCCGGTCATCCCCGGGTTGTTGACGTCGACAAGCGCCGGCACGCGCTGGCGCGTACCTTTCTCGAAGGCATTGCGCCACTGGCGCTTCCATGCGCCGTGCAGCGCTGCCGGCAGCCAAGGCAAGGTCTTGGCAAGCAGCTTGCCGTCGTTGTCCTTCTCGATTTTAGCGGTGTTGCCGTCGAGGAATTTTTTCAGCGCCGTCAGGTCGGTTGGCGTCAGCTCGCTTTCATGGCAGGACAGGTAGCCATTCAGTTGATGGCCCCGCCCTTTGGCGCCGTAGAGCACTTCCTGCGCCAGTGTTGGGCAGGGAATGCGGCCGGCGGGATCGCCCAGGTATTCGCGCAGGAGTTCCGGTTCTGGCAGGCGCGCTTCGCTCATCATGTGGCTGGTGGCGAAACCGTCCATGGCGTTAGCAACCGGGATCAGCGATAACGCCGAAACGCGATAGGCAATTGCTGCCAGATCGGTGGCTTCCTGCGGGTTGGCGCCGAACAGGATGGTGTAGCCCGCAGAGAGCAGGGCATAGACATCGTCGTGACCGGCCATGACGTTGAGCGAGTGCTTGGAGACGACGCGCGCCGCAACCTGCAGAACGAAGCCGCCGACTTTTTTGCCGACGGTCACATAATGCGATTCGAGCGCGTACAAGATGCCCTGGCTCGAAGAGGCATTGGAAATGTACTGGCCGCCGGTCAGCTGTGCGCCGAGTGCGCCGCTTTGCGCCGAGTGCTCCCCTTCCGGCTCAAAGAAAAAGGGATGCTTGCCCCAGACGTTGACGCCGCCTTCGGCGCGAAAGGCTTCGTAAATTTCGGAAATTTCCGTCGACGGCGTGATCGGGTAACCGATGACGCCGCCGCAGACGTGGCTCATAACGTGGGCGACCGCACCATTGCCGTTGATGACGGTGGAAATTCCAGGGTATTTCACCTTCTTTGTTTTCATGATGAGAATCCCGAGTAAGCAATGGAAATCCCGCTGCTGGAATCAAACCTTGGTTGGCGGCGGGTAGCGAAGAAATGAAGTGCCGAAAGAGGGCAGGAAATAGCAGGAGAACCAGAAAAGGAACAAAGCGGCAGACGCGAACCATCTGGTACGCCGAATGCGGGGAACGCGAACCGGTGATTGTCGTCCGGCGTGCCCATGCAGTGTGTTTGACCCGAATGACCTAGGCGCAACCATGATATCGAGATGACCATGTGCCCTCTGACGAAACAGGAAAATGCGGAAACAGGCAAAGTCAATACGTTTTTGCCCAATTGCTCAATATAGCTGCAATTCCAGAATATAAAGCTGATATTTGGGAATGAATTTTAGGCGACAACGCCTGAAAAGTCACTATGGCGACTGTGGTTTTTATGGGCAGCGCATACCCGACGCCGCAATACGCTGGCTTCGGGAAAGATTAACGCCCTGATTCAGAGAATCAGCGGATCGTGTGGACCTGCGGGCCGTGGATGTGGCTTATGGATTTAGGATATATGCAGGCACAAGAAAAACAGGAAAGGCGACCAGGCTGCGTAACCGCTGCGCGTTTAGTTTACGGTGGTGTGCCTTCCACAATTTCGTGTAGTAGGTTAATGGGCCGCACGACGGCGTAAGTCGCCATGCGCCGCCATACGGCTAGCCGCATACAGCGACAATCGGCGCAATCACACCCTAAAATCGCGGGATACGCGGAATATCAGGGATGCCAGAAGTGGCGATAGATGCCGACGAAAGGCGCTGCTTTTATACGACCTCGAGATGGTCGATGCCGGCGTTCAGATCGCGGTCTTTGGCGCGTTTGCCGTGCAGTTTGATTTGCAGGCGCAGGTCATTGACCGAGTCGGCGTTGCGCAGGGCGTCCTCATAGGTAATCAGGTCCGCTTCGTACAGGTCGAACAACGACTGGTCGAAGGTCTGCATGCCCAGCTCGCGTGAGCGCTTCATGACCTCCTTGATTTCATGGACTTCGCCCTTGAAAATGAGGTCGGCGATCAACGGCGAGTTGAGCATGATCTCAATGGCCGGAATGCGCCCTTTGCTGTTCTTGCGCGGTAGCAGGCGCTGTGAAATCATGGCCCGCAGGTTGAGCGAGAGATCCATCAGCAGTTGCTGGCGGCGCTCTTCAGGGAAAAAGTTGATGATCCGGTCGATGGCCTGGTTGGTACTGTTGGCGTGCAGGGTGGCAAGGCACAGGTGCCCGGTTTCGGCAAAGGCGATGGCGTAATCCATGGTGTTGCGGTCGCGGATTTCACCCATCAGGATGACATCAGGTGCCTGACGCAGCGAATTTTTCAGGGCGATTTCCCAAGAGTCGGTATCGACGCCGACTTCGCGCTGCGTGACGATGCAGTTTTTGTGGTCGTGTACGAATTCGATCGGATCTTCGACCGTGATGATGTGGCCGTGGCTATTGATGTTGCGGTGGTCGACAAGCGCCGCCAGTGATGTCGTCTTGCCGGTGCCGGTGCCGCCGACGAAGATCACCAGACCCCGCTTGGTCATGCCGATATCTTTGATGATCGGCGGCAGTCCCAGGCCATCAATCGTGGGAATTTTCATATTGATTGTCCGGCAGACAATGGCGACGCAGCCCTGCTGCATCAGCGCATTGACGCGGAAGCGGCCGATGCCGGAAGGGGAAATGGCAAAGTTGCATTCATTTGTCGCCTCAAATTCGGCGGCCTGGCGATCGTTCATGATCGAGCGCGCCAGATCGGCGGTGTGCTGCGATGAAAGCAATTGGTTGGAGACCGGCATGACTTTCCCGTCGACCTTGATAGCGGGCGGAAAATTGGCGGTGATAAAAAGGTCGGAGCCGTTTTTCTGCACCATCAGGCGCAGCAGATCCTGCATAAATTTGAGTGCTTGATCGCGTTCCATATGATGATTCCTTTCCGTTCAGGCGCAGCAAAAATCAGGCGCCGGGGAAGCTATCCTTGTTCGCGGCGCGGCTGCGCGCTTCGGAGACAGAAACGATGTTGCGGCGGACGAGGTTGATCAGGCACTGGTCGAGTGTCTGCATGCCCAGCTGCGCACCGGTCTGGATGGCCGAATACATCTGCGCCACCTTGTTTTCGCGGATCAGGTTGCGGATGGCCGGCGTGCCGATCATGATCTCGTGCGCCGCCACACGCCCCTGTCCGTCCTTGGTCTTGAGCAGGGTCTGGGAGATGACGGCGCGCAGCGATTCGGAAAGCATGGCGCGCACCATTTCCTTTTCTTCGGCAGGGAAGACATCGATGACCCGGTCGATGGTTTTTGCCGCGCTCGACGTGTGCAGGGTGCCGAACACCAGGTGGCCGGTTTCCGCCGCCGTCATTGCCAGGCGAATTGTTTCGAGATCGCGCATTTCGCCGACGAGAATAACGTCCGGGTCTTCACGCAGCGCCGAACGCAAGGCGTTGGCAAAAGAATGGGTTTGCGGCCCGACCTCACGCTGGTTGATCAGGCATTTTTTCGATTCGTGCACGAATTCGATCGGGTCTTCGATGGTCAGAATGTGGGCGTGCGCATTTTCGTTGATGTGATTGACCATTGCCGCCAGCGTCGTCGATTTTCCCGACCCCGTCGGCCCGGTGACCAGTACAACGCCGCGCGGATATTCGGAAATATCCTTGAATACCCTGGGGCAGTTGAGTTCTTCGAGCGTCATCACCTTGGATGGAATGGTCCGGAACACCGCCCCCGCTCCGCGGTTCTGCACAAAAGCGTTGACCCGGAAACGCGCCAGATTGGGGATTTCGAAGGAAAAGTCGCACTCGAGATGCTCTTCGTAGGTTTTGCGCTGCGCATCGCTCATGATGTCATAGACCATCGAGTGCACTTCTTCGTGCGCCATGGCTGGCAGGTTGATGCGGCGCACATCGCCATGTACGCGGATCATCGGCGGCAACCCGGAAGAAAGGTGCAGGTCGGAGGCCTTGTTCTTGACGCTGAAGGCCAGCAGCTCAGTAATGTCCATCGGTTTCGTCCTCGGTAGTGATCGGGTGCAGTGCTATACTTCCCGCATTCGGCATATTCCCGATTATGACTACAATTACTGCCAACCTGCAAGCTATCCATACGCGAATTGCATCAGCGGCGCGGCAATCCTGCCGCAATCCCGATGACATCACGCTGCTGGCTGTCAGCAAAACCTGGCCGGCCGAGTCTGTGCGTGCTGCCGCGGCTGCGGGCCAGCGGCGCTTCGGCGAAAATTACGTACAGGAAGGCGTCGGCAAAGCGACGGAACTGTCCGGTCTCGGGCTGGAGTGGCATTTTATCGGCCCCCTGCAAAGCAACAAGACGCGTGCCGTGGCTGAAACGTTTGCCTGGGTGCATTCGGTCGATCGTCTGAAAATCGCCGAACGGCTTGCCGAGCAACGCCCGGAAGCGCTGCCGCCCCTGCAGGTCTGCGTTCAGGTCAATGTCAGCAATGAGGCCAGCAAACATGGCGTCCCTCTGGATGCCGCCGGCGCGTTGATGATGCAGATTGCGCGGCTGCCGCGACTGCGGTTGCGCGGGCTGATGGCGATTCCGGCGCCGAACCCGGATTACGAGGCGCAGCGGCGGGCTTTGCGGCCGGTGCGTGAACTTTTTGAACGCCTGCGGGCAGATGGCCTGGCGATCGATACGCTGTCGATGGGCATGTCGGACGATCTGGAGGCGGCGATTGCCGAGGGCGCCACGCTGGTGCGTATCGGTACGGCGATTTTCGGAGAAAGAAGCAAGGCGGGAGCATGAGAAAGGACGGGGAATGAAAGTAACCTTCCTTGGCGGCGGCAACATGGCGACTGCGCTGATCGGCGGGCTGCTCGGCAAAGAAGCGTGGGCGGACGATATTGCGGTGGTCGAGATCAGCGAAGCGGCACGCGTGCGCCTGCAGCAGCGCTTTGGCGTGCGTTGCCATGCTTCGCCGGATGGCGAAGCGCTTGCCAGTGATGTGCTTGTGCTGGCGGTTAAACCGCAGCAGATGCGCGAAGTCTGCGCGCTGCTGAAGGGGCGTGTTCGGGAACAACTGATCATCAGCATCGCCGCCGGGCTGCATCTGGCCGACATCTCAGGCTGGCTGGGCGGGTACCGGCATTTGGTGCGCGCCATGCCGAATACGCCGGCGCTGATCGGGGCCGGTATGTCCGGCCTGTTCGCATTGCCCGAAGTGCCGGATGCGGGGCGGCAAATGGCGGAGCGTATTCTGCAAGCCGCAGGCAGTACCCTGTGGGTCGCCGATGAAGCCCAGCTCGACGCGGTGACGGCGATTTCCGGCAGCGGCCCCGCGTATGTTTTTCTCTTGATCGAAGCGATGCAGGCGGCGGCCGGGGAACTCGGCTTTACCTCAGCGCAGGCACGGCAACTGGCGCTGAAGACCGTGCTCGGCGCGGCGCAACTGGCCGCACAGTCCGGGGATGACGCAGCCGTCCTGCGTGAACGGGTCACGTCAAAGGGCGGGACAACCGAAGCGGCGCTCAAGGTCATGGAAGCGCGCGGTGTCAAAGCGGGGATCATTGCCGGTGCGCAGGCTGCCTGCGCGCAAAGCCGCATTCTCGGCGAACAGCTGGGCGACCGTGCGCAGAAGCCGGCCGATCCGTCCGCCACATAGGCGATTGAGTCCAGGAGAATAATTTATGTTGGCGCGTGCATTCCTTTTCCTGCTCGATTCGCTGGCCGGCCTGCTCTCGCTGATCCTGCTGCTGCGCTTTTTCATGCAGACCTTCCGGGTGTCCTTCGTCAATCCGCTCGGCGTGTTCGTGAATGCCGCGACGCACTGGCTGGTGCGGCCGCTGCGCCGTGTCGTACCCAGTGTTTTCGGCCTCGACAGCGCTTCCTTGCTGGCGGCCTATCTGGTGCAGATGCTGCCGTTGCTCGCGGTGCTTCTTTTTGCTGCGCTGGGGTCCGCCTATGGCGATGTGCTGGCGACACCCTACACCCCCATTGTTTTCCTGCTGGGGCAGGCGCTGCGCTCGACCTTGCGCCTCTGCGCCCATTTGCTGATCGCCGCGCTGATTATGCGCATCATCTTTTCCTGGTTCGAGGTGCCGTCGCGGATCGCCTTGCCGGTGAGCCAGCTGACGCGGCCATTGCTGGCGCCGATTCGGCGTTTTCTGCCGCCGATCGGCGGCATCGATCTTTCGCCGCTGGTCATCATTCTGGCGCTCGAAATGATCATCCTGTTCGTCTGAGGCCTGCCGGAAGATGTCGGAAACCCCCTGGCTGCAAGCGCTTCGGCAGGGTGTGGCGCTGCGGTTGCATATTCAGCCGGGCGCAAAAAAAAGCGAAGTGGTCGGCTTGCATGGCGATGCCCTGAAAATCCGTCTGGCCGCGCCGCCGGTCGATGGCAAGGCCAACGAGGCGCTGCTTGCTTTCCTGTCCGACCGCCTGGGATTGCCGCGCGCGGCGTTCAGCCTGAAAAGTGGCCAGACCTCGCGCCGCAAAGTCATCGAAATTATGGCTGATGAAGCCTTGGTGCGCCGCCAGATGGGGCTGTAAGCACCTCGCCTGAAGCCCGCGTGGATAAAGGCGTTCCGGGCAGGCGCCTCTGAAACCCTTATAAATAAAGGGCTGGCGGGCAGGGTGCTCTGAGATGCCCTATTTACAAGGGCTGCAGGGCATCACTTCAAAAGCCCCCTTCCAGTGGGAGAGGGTAGATAAAGGGCGGGAAGCGCGCCCGGAGATGCCCTATCCATAAGGGGTACCGAGGGGGCGCCCAGCTCCCTTGTCTAGCGGCTCAAATATGAAACCAGCGCCGTAGTGTTGCCAAGGAAGCCGCGATAGCCCTTATGCGCCGAAAACGAGGCGCCCGCCGACCAGGGTGGCCTTGACTTTGCCGTGCATTTTGCTGTCGGCAAAAGGCGTGTTTTTGCCCTGGCTGACCAGGGTGTCTTCCGTGACGTCCCAGGCGGCTTCAGGGTTGAAAATGCAGATATCCGCCGGCGCGCCCAGCGTCAGCGTTCCTGCCGGAATGCCCAGAATTTCCGCCGGCGCGCAGGTGATGCGCGCCAATGCGTCGATCAGCGGTACGCCGCATTCCTTGGCCCAGCGCAAGGTCAGCGGCAGCAACAGTTCAAGCGCCGTGGCGCCGGGGCGGGCTTCGGCAAAAGGCAACTGCTTGTCGTCGGCGCTAAGCGGCGTGTGGTCGGAGCAGATGACGGCCATGCCCTCGGCAGCCGCCTTGCGCAAGGCTTCGCGGTCAGCGTGGGTACGCAGCGGCGGCGTGAAGCGGGCGCGGCTATCGAAGTAGCCGATGTCCTCGTCGCACAGGTGCAGGTGGTGGCAAGCAATATCGCAGGTGACGGCGAGGCGCTCCTTGCGGGCAGCGTTGATCAAGGCTATCCCGGCAGCCGAAGAAATGCGGCTAAGGTGCAGGCGCACGCCGGTATCGCGCGCCAGTTGCAGGAACGTGGCGACGGCGACTGTTTCAGCGCTAACAGGGATGCCCGCCAGCCCCAGGCGTGCGGCCGTTTCACCGTCATGGGCAACGCCGTTACGCGCCAGATAATAATCTTGCGGTTGCAGGTGCAGCGTTAGACCGAAGCTGGCTGCGTACTGCATGGCGCGCAGCAGCACCTGGGTATCGACCAGTGGCCGTTGCGCCTGCGAAAAGGCAATACAGCCGGCCTGATGCAGGGTGGCCAGTTCGGCCAGCTTTTCTCCGGCCAGCGCCTGGGTGAGTGCGCCGAGCGGGAATACATGCGCCAGGCCGGCGATCTCGCTGCGCCGAACAAGGCGTTCGACCGGCCCGGCTTCATCCAGCACCGGTTGTGTATCCGGCGGGCAGGCGAGGGTGGTGACGCCGCCGGCAGCGGCAGCGGCGAGTTCGGTTTCGACATTGCCCAGGCGGGCGGAAAGATCGACCAGTCCCGGTGCGACGATACAGCCTTGCGCATCGATCGATCGGGTCGAGGAAAAGCAGCCGCTGGGCGCCTGACCAAAAGCGGCGACGCAGCCGTTGGCGACATAGACGTCGGTGTTTTTGTCGATGCCGTTGTGCGGGTCGATGAGGCGGCCATTGACGATGCGGATGAGAGTGTCTTTCATGCTTGTGTTCCTGCGTGAGTTCCAGCCAGAAGGCTCATGACCGCCATGCGCACGGCGATGCCGAAAGTCACTTGCCGGAGAATGACGGCCTGTTTGCCATCGGCAATTTCGGAGGCGATTTCGACGCCGCGGTTAATTGGGCCCGGATGCATGACGATGGCGTCGGGACGCGCCAGCGCGAGCAGCGCCGGCGTCAGTCCGTAGCAATGAAAATACTCGCGCGCCGAGGGCAGAAGGGCGCCGCTCATCCGTTCATTTTGCAGGCGCAGCATGATGATCACGTCACAATCGACCAGTCCTTTGCGCGGGTCGTGGCAGACATGTACGCCGAGGCGCTCCCCTTCCGCGGGCAGCAGCGTTTGCGGGCCGATGATGCGGATTTCCCGCACGCCCAGGGTTTTCAGCGCGTGAATGTCGGAACGGGCGACGCGCGAATGTAAAACGTCGCCAACGATGGCGACGGTGAGTGCGGAAAAGTCCTGCTTGTAATGCCGAATCGTATACATGTCGAGCAGGCCTTGCGTCGGGTGCGCATGGCGTCCGTCGCCGGCATTGACGACATGCACGTCATTGCGGCCGATGCGGTGCAGATGCTGGGCGATTAGATAGGGGGCGCCGGATTCGCTGTGGCGGACGACGAACATGTCGGCGTGCATGGAAACGAGATTGTCGATGGTATCGAGCAGGGTTTCTCCCTTGGCGGTCGATGAGCGGCTGACATCGAGATTGATCACATCTGCCGAAAGGCGCTTGGCGGCAATTTCGAACGTGGTGCGCGTGCGCGTCGAATTTTCGAAAAAGAGGTTGAAAATGCTCTTGCCGCGCAGTAGCGGGACTTTTTTGACATTGCGGTCGGAAACTTCGAGAAAGCTTTGCGCCGTATCCAGGATGCGTGTGATCGTCTCGCGCGATAGCCACTCGGTCGAGAGCAGATGGGTCAAGTTGCCCTGGGCGTCAAATTGCGGGTCATGCATGGTCTTCACACCTCCAGTGCAGGCGGCCGTCGTTTGCGCCGGATTCGAGAATGAGCTCCTGCGTCGGGGCCAGTGTAACGCGCCATGCGCAGAAGTCGGCCTGAATCGGCAGTTCGCGCTCGCCGCGATCGGCCAGCACGGCCAGGCGGATGCTGGCCGGCCGCCCGTAGTCGAACAGTTCGTTGATGGCGGCACGCACGGTTCGCCCCGTGTAGAGCACGTCGTCGACGAGAATGAGCGGGCGATCCTCGACATCGAGCGGCATCGAAGAAGGCTTGACCTGCGGATGCAGGCCGCGTCGCCCGAAATCGTCGCGATAGAAGGAAATGTCGAGCAGGCCGGGCGGCGTTTTCAGATGCAGCAGCGCCTGCAGGCGGTGCGCCAGCCAGGCGCCGCCGCTGTGGATGCCGACTAGTTGCGTGTGGGTAGTCAGATGCGGCTCGATCTGGCCGGCCAGCTCAGCGCATTGCGCTTCTGCATCGGGAAGCGGAAAAAGCGGCGCGTGCGGGGCGGACTGTTGGGGCGGTGTGTCCGCCGGTGTTGGTGCGTCCAGTGAGGTGTGTGGCATGGTTTTCGGAGTGCGGAAATTCGGGAAAGGGAAGGCGAGCGCTTAAGGAAGAACGGTGTCCTTGATCGTTGCGCTACCGGGTGGTGGAAGCTGTCGGGCAAAATGGTTTTGCAGAATGATCTGCGCGGCGATGGCGTCGATATGCGCGCGGGCGCTGCGTGCATCATGGCCGCTGGCGTGCAGGCGCTCTTCGGCCTCAATGGAGGAAAAGCGCTCTTCGGCGTAGGCGACCGGCAGGCCGAAACGCCCGCGTAGCTGGTTCGCGAAGCGCCGGCAGCGTGCAGTCATCGCGTGCGCTTCGCCGTCGAGTGTCAGCGGTAGGCCGACGACCAACCCCGCTGGCCGCCACTCGGCGATGAGTGCGGCAATGGCGGCAAAGCGTTCGACGTTGGCTGCGCTGCGAATGGTCGTCAGCGGATGCGCTTGTGCCAGCGCCGATTCGCCGACGGCGACGCCGATGCGTTTTTCGCCAAAATCGAAGGCAAGCAGCGTACCACCCGGGAGTGTGTCGGAAAATGCATCTGTTTCAGGCATGTCCGGCAATATGGGAAAGGCGGGTGGGATCGACCCCCAGGCTGTCCATGGCTGAGGCGAGTTTTTCTTCATAGGGCAGCTCGAACAGGATGTGCGTATTGGCCGGCGCCGTCAGCCAGGAATTACGCGCCAGTTCGTGTTCGAGCTGGCCGGCGCCCCATCCGGCATAGCCGAGCGCAACCAGAAAATTCTGCGGGGGATTCTTTTCTTGCACGATGCTTGACAGAATGTCGCGTGAGCTGGTTAGTCCGATTTCATCGGTGACGGCCAGTGTCGATTGCCACTGGCCGAGCGGACGATGCAGAACGAAGCCGCGGTCGGACTGTACCGGCCCGCCGAACAGCGTTGGCCAGCCGGACAATGCCGCCATGCGTGCCGGCGTGACGGCGATCGAGGCGCGGTCGAGCAGCGTTGCCAGGTCGAGATCGGTCGGCCGGTTGACGATTAGCCCCAGGGCCCCATTGCTATTGTGCTCGGCGATATAGATCAGTGTCTTGCCGAAGCAAGGATCGTCCATGGCCGGCATGGCGATCAGAAAATGGTTGACCAGAGAATGGATGTTTTGCATGGCCGCTATTTTATAGCGGAATCCCGATGTGGCGAACCCATGGCAGGCGCATGCCGATAAGCAAAGCCGGCCTGAAAACGAACCCAATCCGGCGGTGGCTGGCTATCGCGCCACTGCCGGATTGGCTGGGATTGGATCGGAAGGAACGGAATAAAAATGGAGCGGGATGTGCCTGCCGGGCGTTCTAATGATGACCACCTGCGGTACGGCCCCGTACCTGCTGCACGTGCTGAGCGATGAGCGCAAGCAATTCTTCTTCCTGGTACGGTTTGCCCAGGAAGTTGTTGACGCCGATCTCAAAAGCGTAGTTGCGGTGTTTTTGCGCCGTGCGAGAGGTAATCATGATGATCGGAATGGCGCGTAACCGCCCATCGGCGCGGACGTGGCGCGTCAATTCAAAACCGTCCATACGCGGCATTTCGATATCGACGAGCATGACGTCGGGCGAAGCTTCGACAAGCTGCTCGAGCGCATCGATGCCGTCTTTGGCCGTCAGTACGTGATAGCCTTCGCGCGCCAGCAGGCGGCCGGTAATCTTGCGTACGGTCAGCGAGTCGTCGACGACCATAACCGTCGGGACGCGCGCTGGCTGCGTTGCGGCGGGACTTGCCGGCGCGGCAGTGGGTGTGTACCGGACGATGGGCGCGCGGGCGCTCAGCGCGACCGGATTGATGATGAGCACAATCTTGCCATCGCCCAGCACCGTGGCGCCGTTAATCCCGACGACACGCGCCAGTTGCGCGCCGATGTTCTTGACGACGATTTCGTGATTTCCTTCCAGCTCGTCGACCTGGACGGCAATGCGCCGTGCCCCGCTGTGCAGCAGCAGCACCCAGTACTGGCGGCGCGCTTCGGGCAGTGCCCGGGTGTCGCCGAGCAGATACGGCAGGAAAGTGAGTGGGTAGGATTCTCCCTGCCATTTCACCTGACCGTCCCGGTGCATTTGATCGAGCGCGGTATCTTTGATGTCGAGCGCCTGTTCGATCATCGCCGAGGGGATGGCGTAGCTGCGGTTGCCTACCCGTACCAGCAAGGCTTTGGTGACGGCGAGGGTGAGCGGGATGTAGAGCGTAAATTGCGTACCCTTGCCGCTTTCGCTAGCGATTTCGATGCGGCCGCCCAGACTCGTAATCTCACTTTTGACCACATCCATGCCAACGCCACGGCCGGAAATCTGCGAGACCTGGCGTGCGGTGGAGAAGCCAGGCAGCAGGATCAGTTGCGCCAGCTGGGCATCGTCAGGCGTTTCGTCCTGGCGAATGAGGCCGGATTCGATGGCGCGCGCACGGATGCGTTCAAGGTTCAGGCCAGCGCCGTCATCGGACAGGCTGACGATGACTTCATTGCCTTCCTGCCGGAAGGTTAGCGAGATTTCACCAGTTTCCGCCTTGCCAGCGGCTTGCCGGACGTCTCGTTTTTCAATGCCGTGAGCAATGGAGTTGCGCAGCATGTGTTCGAGAGGCGCGGCAATTTTCTCCAGCACGCTGCGATCGATCTCGACCTGGCCGCCGGTGATTTCGAGACTGACACGCTTGCCCAGTTCTTTGGAAGTCTGCCGGACGATCCGGTACAGACGGTCGGACAGACTGCCGGCCTGCACCATGCGTACCGACAGCAGTTCCTGATGGAGCATGTGGTTGATGCGCGACTGGGCGAGCAGCGCGGCATTGGCGTTGTCGAGGTTGCGCAGCAGGTTCTGCTGGACGGTGGTGACGTCGTTGACCGACTCGGCCATCATCCGCGTGATTTCCTGGAATTGGGTGAAACGGTCGAATTCGAGCGGGTCGAATTCGGCATGCTGAGATTCGGCCAGCACATGGCGCGACTGCATCTGCGTTTCGGCCTGAATTTCGATGTCGCGCAGCTGGCGACGCAAACGGATAACGCTTTCCGTCAGGTCGAGCAGCGAACCTTTCAGACTGCGCATTTCGCCTTCGATGCGCGTGCGCGTAATCGACAGCTCGCCGGCTTCGTTGACCAGGCGGTCGAGCAGATTGGCGCGTACGCGTAGAACCGCTTGCCGGCTCTCGGGCTCGGCGGCGGCAGAATGCGGTTCGGGGCGGGGCGCCTGTGTTGATGCAGCAGGTTGCAGCGTCGGTAATACGGGGGCTGTCGACGCCTGATGGATGGGGGTAGACACGGCTGGGGAGCGTGCAGGCGCGGTGGCGCTTTCCGCCTCGGGTGCAGGCGACTCCAGGGTTTCGCCGTGCTGCAGGCGATCAATGATTTGCCGCACATCATCGAAGACGCTTTCGATTTCGCCAATGACGCTCCGCGCGGCGGGCAGGGTACGGCTGGCCTCTTGTACGCGGGATTCGATAGCATGCGTGATTTCGCCGAGATTCATGGCGCCGGCCATGCGGGCGCTGCCTTTCAGCGTATGGAGCAGGCGCGCCAGTAGTTGCGCGGGCTGGCCATCTTCCGGCGCGTCGTACCAGATGCGCAACTGTTCGGAGATGCGTTGCGTCAGATCCTGCGCTTCTTCGAGGAAGATCGGCAGCAATTGCATGTCGATTTCATCCTGGCGACGAGGCAGCGCAGCAATTGCGGCGGGCAGGATGGGCGCTTCAGTCGGCGCTTCGGGCACGGTGAGCGCGGATGGCGTGATGTCGGACACTTTGGCCGTTGCTGCCGGTGGTGGCGTCAATGGCGCTGTAAACGTGGCGGGCGATACGGCAGCCGGCGAAACGGTGGATGGCGCAAATGCAGAGTGGGCTGCGAAGGCCTTCGGCGTCGCCGGTTCCGGCGTTTTTTCCGAGACACTGGGAATGTCTTCAATCTCTGGCGCCACGATATCTACGGCTTCGACCGCAAGGTCTTCCACATCGTCGTCAAGTGTCGTCGGGATTTCTTCGACGGTGATTTCCGCTTCGTCCGTATCGGGAGCCAGCGCTGCCGGCGCACCGGAATCGGTCGGATAAAGTGCGTTCAGCGCGGCGATCAGCGCCTCGGCAGGCCGGAAATCACGCTGATTGAACAGGGCATCGAGCATGGCATCGATAACCTGAACCGCCTGACGGATGAAGCCGGGTGCGTCCGGACTATTGCGCAGCGGCGAATCGTCGCGGCGCAGGAGCGTTTTTTCAAGTGCATGGCTCAGCTGGTTGAGCGCGTCGATGCCGACGGTGGCGGCGATACCGGCCAGGGTGTGCGCTGCGCGGTACATTTCGTGCGGCGTTGGCGTCGCGTCTGCGCGCTCGATGTTCGGCAGTTCACGGTAAAGGGTAGCGAGGTGCGTACTCGATTCCTCGCGGAAAATGCTTAACAGGGCGGCGGGAATATCCGGCAGGGTCGTCTTGGGCTGCGCCGCAGCGGGCGTCGGCGTCGCCTGGATTGATGTCGCGGCAGCGTGTTTGTCCGGCGGAACGGCAGGCGTTGGGGCCGCTGTTTTGGACGTTTGCGGCGCTGTAGGCGCCGCGTCTTCTGTGGCGGGAGGGGTCACCACGGTCTTGCCGGTGGCAAGTGCCAGAATGTCGGCGTAGGAAATCGGCTGGACTTTCGGCGTCGCCGGAGATTCGGCGGCGGGTTGTGTCCTTGCTGCGGGGGGAGAAGATTCCGATGCGGCGGTCTGTTTACCCGGTAAAGTGATGTCCGGCAAACTTTCCTGGACTGCGCGTGTTTCGGGCGGTTTTGCGGCGCGGGACGAATGCACTCGGGCGAGTGCGCGGGCAATGTTGTCGTCGTATGAGACCGGAGTAATATGCGGCTGCGGGGTGGGGGCCACGTCCGCCTTGGGTGTCGGGGTCGGGCCGATCTCGGGGGGCGTCAGGACGGGCGCCGCCGGCGCTTCGGTGATGTCGAAGGTTTCTTGTTCAGCGGGAAGCTCTGGCGTTGCTAGCGTATCCGGGGCTTCCTCGACGGTGATGGCGTCATCGTCCGCAAAGGCGAGTTCGAAATCGGCGTCATCTTCCGCTTCGTCGTCTGGCGTCGATATTTCAATGGTTTCTTCAAAAGCGTCCGAGTCACTGCTTTCACCGACGAGTTCCTGCTGTGCCTCCGGTTCAGGCGGTTGGGCGGCATCCGTCGCTGCCTGCGCAATGGAGGTTTCCGCCGGGGCAAAGGTGAGGGAGGGGAGAGCGTCGTCGGCTTCGGCCAAAACATCGGTGGGTTTTGTGGAATCTTCGAGGGCTGCGGACGGCGTTTCTACAGGGGCTTCGGTAATGTCCGCAGCAGTGAGGATCGCGGCCCAATCTTCGGCAGCCCCATCGGTGGGCGCTGTGGAATCTTCGAGGATTGTGGGCGGTGTTTCTACGGCCTCTACAGGGGCTTTGGTAACGTCCGCGATAGTGAGGGTCGCAGCCGAATCTTCGACGGATCCATCGGTGGTCGCTGTGGAATCTTCAGGCGCTGCGGGCGGCGTCTCTACGGCCTCTACGGAGGCTCCAGTAACGTCCGTGGCAGTGAGGGTCGCAGCCTGATCGGCGGCTTCGGCCTCGGCGCGGTGCTGGTCGATAAAGCTGGTGATGGCCGTGGTGCTCAGCTTTGCGGGGGCTTCGTCCGCTTTTGCCGCGGTTGCGGTGACTGGGGCGGCAGCCGCGCCTTCCGGACGGCGCAGCCTTTCGGCCAGTTCGATGAGTGATGCGGTTTCGGGGACGGCTCCTGAATGGCTGGCGAGATGTTCGACCCATTCGTCGAAGCAGCCTTTGGCCTGTTCGAGTAGCGCTATCAGGGCGGGAGTTACTTCCTGTTCCTGGCGTAACCAGAGGTTGAGCGTTTGTTCGATCGCCCAAGCGGTTTCGCCGAGATCCTTGAGGCCGACCATGCGACCGCTGCCTTTGAGTGTGTGGAAGGCGCGGCGCACCGTCGTGAGCGCCTCGGTGTCATGCGGACGCTGGCGAACGCGCTGTGTATTTTCTCCGACGGTGGCGAGGACTTCGTGAGCTTCTTCGATGAAAATTTCCAGCAGTTCGGCGTCGATTTCCTCGGCGCTGGCCTGGGAAAGCTGCAAGGTGGCTTCTGAGGGCTGCGGTGTTTTCTCGCCTGGCGTTTGCAGCGAAGCGATCGCTTCCTGGATTTGCGGCGCGGCCGCCTGGCCTTCGTCGAGCGCGGTCAGCGCCGCATCGGCCTGACGGCTAAGCGCCGCATCGGCGACGAGTTCGGCGTCATCCTTAAGCGCGGTGAGGTTATGGCGCAGCTCCTCGCGTAATCCGGCGTCGTCGGGCTGCTCGAGCAACGCGCCGAGCAGGTTTTGTGCTTCGCGTTTTTGTTGGGCGACTTCCTGTTCGACCGTGAGGCTGTCCAGATCAAGCGCCTCGTCATGTTCTTCATAAACGTCATCGTGTGCCGCTTCGCCGGGTTTTTTCTGCATCTGCTCGACGAAGGCGGCAAAATCGTTCGCGCCACTGGGAATGGCGTCGACGTAGAAACCAAGTAGCGACAGTTCGTTGGCGATACGCTGGAAGTCGCCGTCCTGCGGCTCGTAGTCGGGCTGTGCAAAACGTTCGGCTTCCTGGCGGCAGGCGCGCAGTACGCTAACGGCGCCGTCGTGGCCCAAGAGCGTGAGTGCGTTCTCTGTCTGGTGAAAAATGGCGTCCAGCGGAGGTAGGCCGTCGCGCACTTCCGCGTTGCGGAAGAAGGTGTCGAGCGCCTGTTCGATCTGGCCGAGATTGCCCTGGATTTCACGCGCCACCTGGGCGATCAGCAGGCGTTCCTGCGCCTTGCGCGACATTTCGTCAAGCAGCGGGATTTCTGCGTCCGCTTTAGGCGGCGCGCCGGCAAGGCAACCGTGAATGCGCGCAACGGTGATGTCGACCTGGTGGGCGAAGTCGTTGCCCAGGTGTGTGAAATTTTCCTGCGCATTCTGCGCCAGCAGCAGGCCGGTGGCGACTTCCATGGCCAGCGCGTCGGAATGACGCGAAGCGTCTTCGCGTAAGTTGTTGGCGGTGATGGCGAGCGCTTGCGCAAGTCGCTGATAATCGGCGCGTCCGAGCTGATTGACCAGGTTGGCAATGGTCAGCGCGTATTCCCGGAAGGGCGGCAGTGCCTGCGGTGCACCGGCGCAGAATTTGTTCCATGCATCTTCCGCAGCGGCAATGGTTTCGTGCAGATGGCGAAGAATCGATTCTTGCGCCGCTGAGGTGACAGGCGCTTTTTCAATTTGCAGGGCTTCGCGCAACCGATAGGCACGCCGGATCTGCTCGATGGCCGGATGTGTGCTCTGGCAGATGGCGACGAGATAAAGCAGGTCGCGCATCAGGCGTTCGGCAACGTTTTTCGAGCCTTCGATCATGCGCCGGATTTGCAGGTCGATGCGTGCGCAAACTTGTTTTGCATCGATTTGCTGAGGCAGCGCGCCTTCGGAGAGCGCCGTCAGCAACGCCGTGGCGACCCACCAGAAGGCGCGTGCGGAGGCGCTTTCCTGCACGGCGTCGATATTTTTGACGGCATCCAGCATATCGGCGATGCCGTCCCGTTGCTGCGGGGCGCGTAGCCAGGCAAGCAGGCCGCGCTGAAAACGGCCGCGTTCCTGCCGCAGGTGTTCCTGGAAAGCGGTTTCCGGCATTTTCGCCGCAGTGGATGCCCGATGTGGTGGCCGAACACTAAGATCGGGGAAGAAAAGATCGGCCGGTGAGGGATGTTCGATACCGCGTGCTTTCTGGGTGGCTGCGTAGAGCGGGAACAGGCGCAGTGGCTGGTTGTTTTGTCCGGCAAGAAGGGTGTCAAGGTAACTGCCGATGCCTTGTAGCCCTTGGTAGATCAAGGCAATGTTTGCGCCATTGGCGGCCACCGTGCCGGTTTCCATGGCCTCTAGCAGGGCTTCCATCGCTTCCGTCAGCTGTCTGACGCCGTCCAGACCGACGATGACGAGTGCGCCTTGCACCTGATGCAGGTGGGTGCGGCAGTATTGGATATGCGAGAGATCGGCGTTGCCAGCGGCAGCGCTTTCCGCATAGGCATTCAGAGCGTTGGCGGCGCGTTCCAGAGACAGGTCGATTTCATTCTTGACCCAGCTCAGCGGGCCGGTATCAAATTCAGTCGAGGCATTCATGATGGGATGCCGATATCCATAAAGCGTTCGTCGGCCAGCAGGGCTTCTACCTTGAGCTGCTTCCAGTAACGTCCTTCGCGGTCGGTGTAGGCCTGCTGCGCCCAGTCTGGCGGGGTGCCGTAGTCTTGCTGCGGGGCGGGAGACAGGTCGTCAATATTGCGCAGGCCGACGATGCGGTTGACAAGCAGCGCGGCGTTGCTGCCGTGATTTGTGCCGATCAGCAGCAGACGCGCGCTGGCGTTATGCGGCGTTGCTTCCTGCCCCTGAAAAACCGAGAAATCGATGACCGAATACAGGTTGCCGCGAATGTTGGCTAAACCTAAAAACCAGGGTTGCGTCAGCGGTACGTCGGTCAGTTCAGGGAGCGCTACCACTTCGCCGGAATCGGAAAGATTGAGCAGCCAGTATTCCGAGCCGGAGAGAACGCCAAGCAAACTGGCTGCCCCGCGCTCGCTGGAGGCGGCCAGCCGATTGGCCAGATAAGACTGAAATTCGCTGAGGGTTCCGCGGTTGGGCATGTGCAAAAATCGATAAAAAGCGTTGGATGGTTCAGAGGGCGGCGATCTTGCTGAGCAGTTCGGCGCCGTCGACCGGTTTGGTCAGATAGATCAGTGCGCCTTGGCGCAGCCCCCAGATTTTGTCGGTTTCCTGGTTTTTTGAAGAACAAATGATGATAGGAATGTGCTTCGTCTGTTCATTTCTGCTCAGTGTGCGCGTGGCTTGATAGCCATTGAGGCCAGGCATGACGACGTCCATCAGAATCAGGTCGGGAAGTTCGCTGTATGCCCGGGCGACGCCTTCTTCGCCGTTTTCCGCCGTAATGACCTGATAACCGCTGCGATTGAGAATTTCCGTAAGGATGTAGCGCTCGGTGGGTGAGTCGTCGACGATCAAAATTTTTTTTACGGGCATACGTGACTCCAGAAACGTGCGTGTGTACTTGTGCCGGTGAAATGGGTCAAGAAATACGGGACTGTACGGATCTTTTTTTCATGCGCTTGGGCGGATGATTAAATTGAATGCGTTCGATAGGCTTAGGTGGCCTGAGCAGTAAATGCGGCGACCGATTGCAGAAGGCTATCTTTCGTGAAGGGTTTGGTCAGATATTGGTCGGAGCCGACCATGCGCCCGCGTGCCCGGTCAAACAGGCCGTCCTTGGAAGACAACATGATGACGGGCGTATTTCTGAAACGCGGGTTTTTCTTGATCAGCGCACACGTCTGATAGCCATCAAGGCGCGGCATCATGATGTCGCAGAAAATGACATGGGGGCGGTGATCGGCAATTTTTGCCAGTGCGTCGAAACCATCTTCTGCAAGTACGACCTGATAACCCGACTGCACCAGAAAAATTTCAGCGCTGCGACGAATCGTATTGCTATCGTCAACAATCATGACTTTGACGTCACCTGGGTTCAAGGCTTCTGCCAATTTTGTGCTCCAAGATTTCCTCGCGCTGCCCAATACGGACGCGCAGCATTGTTTTATGTGCGGATACTGGTTTATGACACTATACAACACAACGCAGGTAGATAAAACAGTGTATGCCTATCGGTTGATTGCAGGCGATGAGCGGATTGACGTTATTCGGCGTCTCCTGGGCGCAGCGGGCCGCTTCCGGCGGAGCGTCCGCTCGTTTCGGGTAGAATCGTTGCAATGGATTTCTGGATTTTTTGAAGGAGCGCTGCCATGTCCGACCGTAATGCAGCCTTGTTTGAGCGCGCCCGCCGGCATATTCCCGGCGGTGTCAATTCACCCGTGCGCGCCTTTCGCTCGGTGGGGGGGGCGCCGCGTTTTTTCGTCAGCGGAAACGGCGCGCGCGCCACGGATGTCAATGGTGACGAATATCTCGATTACGTCGGCTCGTGGGGGCCGCTGATTCTCGGCCATGCCCATCCGGAAGTCGTTGCCGCCGTACAGGCCGCTGCCGCCGACGGCTTGTCGTTCGGCGCGCCGACCGAAGGCGAGGTCGAACTGGCTGACCTGCTGTGCCGCCTCGTCCCGTCGATGGACATGGTGCGCCTCGTCAGCTCTGGCACCGAGGCGACGATGAGCGCCATCCGGCTGGCGCGTGGCTATACGGGGCGCGACCTCCTGGTCAAGTTCGAAGGCTGTTACCACGGCCATTCCGACAGCCTGCTGGTCAAGGCTGGATCGGGGCTGTTGACCTTCGGTAATCCCAGTTCCGGCGGCGTGCCGGCCGATGTCGCCAAACATACGCTGGTGCTTGATTACAACGATGCAGCCCAGGTCGAGCAGGCCTTTGCCGCGCATGGTGACAAGATTGCCGCCGTGATCGTCGAGCCGGTTGCGGGCAATATGAATCTCATCACCCCCGATCCTGCATTTCTGACGACACTGCGTGCGTGTTGTACACAGTATGGCGCCGTGCTGATTTTCGACGAGGTGATGACCGGGTTTCGTGTCGGGCTGGAATGTGCGCAAGGCCGCTATGGCGTGACGCCGGATATGACCACCCTTGCCAAGGTTATTGGCGGCGGCATGCCGCTGGGTGCATTTGGCGGCCGGCGTGACATTATGGAAAAAATCGCGCCGCTGGGCCCGGTTTATCAGGCGGGCACCCTGTCCGGCAATCCCTTGGCCGTGGCGGCAGGTCTGGCAACGCTGCGCCTGATCCAGGCGCCCGGCTTTTATGCCGATCTGAGCCGGAAAACGGCAGATTTATGTTCGGGGCTAAGCCAGCTTGCCCGCAAGCACGGTCAGGTATTTTCGGCGCAGTCGGTCGGCGGCATGTTCGGCCTCTATTTCCGCGCCGAGTGCCCGCAAAATTACGCCGACGTGCTCGAATGCGATACCGCGGCCTTCAGCCGTTTCTTCCACACCATGCTGGCGGCAGGCTATTATTTTGCGCCGTCTGCCTATGAGGCGGGTTTCGTTTCGGCGGCGCATACAGATGCCGACATTGCCGCCACGCTGGTGGCAGCGGACGCGGCATTCGGCAATCTGTCCGGCGCGGAGCGCTCTGCCTGAGCCGGCAGGGATAGGCTTAACGCAGCCAGCCTTTCCGGTTGAAAAACCAGAAGGGAATGGCGATGGAGCAGATCATCAGCAACAGGGCGAAGGGATAGCCGTACTCCCATTCCAGTTCGGGAAACCAGCCCTTGAAGTTCATACCGTAGATACTGGCGATCAGCGTCGGCGGCAGCATGGCGACCGAGGCGACGGAAAAGATTTTGATGACCTTGTTCTGGTTGATGTTGATAAAACCGACCAGCGCATCCATCAGAAAGTTGATTTTTCCGAACAGGAATGAGGTATGGCCGTCCACCGACTCGATGTCACGCAAAATCTGGCGGGCGTCCTCGACCTGGTCGGCGTTCAGGATTTTGCCGCGCATCAGAAAGGAGACAGCGCGCCGGGTATCGTGCACATTGCGCCGAATGCGGCCGTTGAGATCTTCTTCTCCGGCAATGTCGGCGAGAATCTTGGCGGCGTCGGCATCGCTCAGTTCGTTGCCCAGCACGTGCTGGCCGGCCTCGCCGAGCGAGGCGTAAATATCTTCAAGCGCATCGGCGGAATATTCGACATCGGCCGCATAGAGATCGAGCAGCACATCCTTGCCGTCGGTGACGTAGCCGGGCTGGGTGCGTGCGCGCAGCCGTTGCAGGCGGAAGACCGGCAGTTCTTCGGGGCGAACGGTGAAGAGCACATCCTGATGCAGAATCAGCGCGACGGCGACGTTGCGCGATTCTTCTTTGGTGTCGAGCAGGAAATCTGAGTGTAGGTGGATTTCGCCGCTGTCCATGACGTAGAAACGCGCACTGGCTTCCAGGTCGGTCAGATTGCTCGGATTGGGCAGAACCACACCGAAAAAACGGCCAACCCAGGCGCGGATTTCCGGCGTCGGCGCGACCAGATCGACCCAGATCGGCTTGAGCGACTTCAAGTCATACGGCGTGTTGACGTTGATCTGGTTGAGGCGGCCGTTACGCAGCTCGAATGCTGTGACGGAGGTTTTTTCATTGCGCAGGTGGCTCTCGCAGATTAAATCTTCGCGGATGTCGTCGGAGAGGATTTCGAGAATGGCCTCGCCGCGTTCGGCGCGTACTTCGTTCCACACCAGCAGCCGGTCTTCGGGCGCCAGAGCCTCAATGGCGGCAGCGATATCGGCCAGTGACATCCGTTCGAGCAAGGCATGCAGGCGTTCGGCGTATTGCCCGTATTCCGGGGTTTCGGAGGGCTCCGGCGAATACGGATCCTGTCGCAGTTCAGAGTTTTCGGCGAGCTTTTGCTGGGCCAGCAGTTCCGAAATGGCCTCCAGATCATTGATCGACAGTTTTTCTTCGCTCATCGGAGCCTCCTCTATCGCCAAGTCGCCAAAGGCGAAGTGGAATCCATAAAGCGGCATTTCTGCGCCCGTCCTTGTGCGGTGGGCCGCCCGCAGCGTTATTTCAGGTTCCACGGTAGTTGGATCGGCGGCGATTTTAGCATGTATGTAGGGCGCATACGCCGGGCCCTGTTGACCGGCGGTGGCCTGAAACGCCCGTAAATCGCGGGCTTCCGCGCGGTGGTAGCGCCTACGGAATCTGCGCAGCAGGCATATGCCGGCGGATGGATTCGCTGCGTGCGGCCAGTATCGGCGATGTGCGGTGTGTGTCGAAATAGCGTGGTCGCGGCACCATGGCGGCCAGCCGCGCCGCCTGTTCCGCCGAAAGTTGCGTGGCGGAAACGCCAAAGTAGTGCCAGGCGGCCGCTTCCGCGCCGAAGATGCCGTTACCCCATTCGATGACGTTGAGGTAAACCTCCAAGATACGGCGCTTGCTCCATGTCGTTTCGATCATCAGCGTGATGACGGCTTCCTGGGCCTTCCGCCACAGCGTCTTATCCGGCGTCAGCAGCAGGTTTTTGGCCAACTGCTGGCTGATCGTCGAGCCGCCGGCGACGATTTTCCCCCGCCGCCGGTTGCGCGCCAGCGCCTTTTCGATGCCGTCCCAGTCGAAGCCGTCGTGCTGCATGAAGCGGCTGTCCTCGGCGGCGATCAGGGCGCGTTTAAGATGCGGCGAAATACGTTCGTAATCAACCCAGCCTTGCTGCAATGCCGCCTTGGGATCGTTGGCGCGCAGCGCGTCGAGTCGAAGTTCCATGAAGCGCGTCATGTCAGGGTTGATCGTGCGCCACCAGAGCACCCAGCCAAACAGCCAGCCTTCGTAGAGCAGCACGAGCGTCAACACGGCGAGCAGCGCGCGTTTGAACCAGCGGACAAGGGTAAGCAGGCGTGTCGTGCCGCGGCTCATTGCGCCGCCAGCAGCTGTGTCATGACGGGACGGCAATCTGGGCGCACGCCGCGCCAGACAAAGAAAGATTCCGCCGCCTGACTGACCAGCATGCCCAGGCCATCGGCATAGCGCGCCGCGCCCTGCTGTTCGGCAAAGGTGCGAAACGGCGTTTGCGCCAGCCCGTACATCATCGCGTAGGCCAGACTACCGGCGGCAAACAGCCCGCTGGGCAACGGCGGCATGAGGGCGTTCAGACTTGCCGATGTCGCGTCGATAACGAGGTCGAACGATTGTCCACCGAGTTCGTCGTAGCCGCAGCCGGTGATGGCGCCCTGCGCGGCAAAACGTTCGGCCAGCGCCTTGGCGTTGGCGACGGTGCGATTGGCGATGGTCAGCGCGCGCGGGCGCTGTTCGAGCAGCGGGCCGCAGACGCCGCGCGCCGCGCCGCCGGCGCCGAGCATCAGGATGCGCGAGCCGGTGAGGGAGACGCCGAGGTGGTCAATAAGGTCACGCACGAGACCGGCGCCGTCCGTGTTGTCGCCAAGGATTTCGCCGTCGCAAAAGCTCAGCGTATTGACCGCGCCGGCCAGCGCCGCGCGCGGCGTCAGGCGCGTGGCAAGCTGATAGGCCGCCTGCTTGAACGGTACGGTGACGTTGGCGCCCTTGCCGCCGGCGGCGATGAATGCCCGCACATTGCCCGCGAAGTCGTCGAGCGGCGCGAGAATGGCTTCGTACCGGAGATCCTGCCCGGTCTGTTGGGCAAAGGCGCTATGGATGCGCGGCGATTGGCTGTGGCGGATGGGGTTGCCGAAAACACAGTATTGATCGGTCATGGCAGTCTGGGGCCAGCGCCTGGCGGCAACCTTCCGCGTTATTGGGCTTCCCGCGATTCGAGCTGGTTGCCGCGGGTGAAGGTCAGCGTGCGGGCGAAGCCAAAGTTATCGAAGCGCTCGTCTGCGCCTTGCGGGATCGGGCCGTAGGGGGCGCCCATGGTGACAATGCGCTGGGCAGCTTTGTCCAGGACGGGGCTGCCCGAGGATTTGCGGATTTCAACCTCCTGGTAGAGCGCGCCGTCTTCCCGCTTGAGGACGACCCAGACAGTGACCGAGCCATAGACTTTGCCCTTGGCAGCCGAGGGGTAGTTCAGCGTACCGATGCGTTCGACCTTGCGCTTCCAGGCGTCGAGGAAAGCAGCCTGCGGATAGTAGCTGGCGCGCGTGCCGACGGTTTTTAAGCGTGGGCGTTTGTTGTAGGCGTCGACGCTACGGGCGATTTCGCCTTGCAGTTTGGCCATTTCCAGCGCGCGGTTAGCCAGATCGCGGCCGCTGATCGGCGCGGTGGCCGGCGTCGAAGGCGCTTCCGCTTCTTTTTCCGTCTTGGCTGGCGGCGCAATCGGCTTGCTGCGTGTGCGCGTCAATAAACGTTGCTGGCGCGCTTCCAGTTCCTGAATTCGCTGCTGGGCCTGCTCCATGTCGTCGCCGGCTTTTTCTTCGCTCGAGGCGGGGAGCGGCGTTTTGGCGCGGCGGTCCTGGTCGGTATCGCCGCCACCGTCGAGGTTGGTCTGCGCCAGCGCCTGGGCGTCGGTCGGCCGCCGTGCGGATTTGCTATTGACCAGAATGATTTCCAGCGCATTGTCGCGGAAGGCGCGTGAAGCTTCCGGGTAAGTGAAGTTGACCGCCAGCGCCAGGGCGTGCAGGACAAATGATGCGCCAATGCCAAACCATAGGTACGGGTTGGCGCCTGGCTGCTGCCAGGGCGGTGTGAACGTGGGTTCTTGAGGCGCGGTTTTCATATCGTTCACTTCAGACGTCTGCGGTTTCCATGAGGAGCACAGGAGGTTTTTGCAGCTCCCATGTTGTTTGTTCGGGTGACGGTGGGTCGTCTATCGTACTACCCGTGTCGTGTTCGTCTTGTCTCGCGCAGTCGGACGGCGTTTCCAGGGTCTCGCGGTAGCGGCAGGTCAGCGCCAGCGTCAGCAGGTCACTGGCGTCGATGTCGAGGCGGACGCGGCTGCCGGGCGGAAGCGCCGGTAGCGAAGCGATGCGCTGGAGCAGCGGCAGGGCGTCGAGTTTGACAAGTTCGTCGCGGCGCACGGTGGCGTCGATCGTCGTGCGCGCTTCCTGCGCCAGCCAGCGCAGGCACCAGTAGCGTTCCATAGTGCGCTGGAAATCGGCATAGGCGGCATAGGTCAGTTCGAAATCGCGCAAGGCGGCATAGAGGAGATCGGATTTGGGCTTGAACGGCGGCGGATCGCCGCGCAGGCAGGCGATCAGCTGCCACTGGTTGAGCAGGTCGACGTAGCGGCGCAGCGGCGAGGATGACCAGGCGTATTGTGCGACGCCAAGCCCTTCGTGCGCCTGTGGCGCCGTGGTCAAGCGGACTTTGCCGGCGCTTTGCGCACGGTAAATGGCGGCGATTCCATTGTCTGCGAACAGGCTTCCCCATAGGCTGTTGGCGACGATCATCAGTTCGGAAACCAGCGTGTCGAGCGGGCTGCCGCGCGGCCGCTCAGTGATCGTGACGCGGCAGGCCTGCGCATCGGCGAGGTCGCCTTCGATGTGGAACGAATAATCGCGATCTCCCTGTGCGGCGGCGGTTTTTCCGCGCCGCGCCAGACAAGCCTGCGCCAGTTGCCAGAGTATGCTCAGCTCGCTGGCGAAAGGAAAGTCGCCCAGCCCGGCAGCGAGCATCTGCGCATTGAACAGGGGTTCCAGATCGTGGTGCCGCAAATTGGCGACGACAGGTACGCGCTCAATGTGCGATTCGTGCGCTGTAATCGAGAAATCCTGTGCAACGGTGAGATACAGCGAGAGCGTCGGGCAGTCGTGCCCCTGGCGCAACGTAAAGCGTTCGACCAGCGCATTGGGCAGCATGGTGATCTTGTCGCCCGGCATGTAGACGGTGGAGAGGCGTTCGCGCGCCAGTGCGCCGAGCGGCGAATCGGGCGCGAACCCTAGTCCCGGCGCGGCGATGTGAATGCCGACGCGCCAGCCGCCTTCCGCCAAGGGCGTCAGCGAGAACGCATCGTCGATTTCGGTGGTCGCCGCATCGTCAATGGAAAAGGCGCGCACATCAGCGCGCGGCAGCGTTTCCGCCAGGGCGGCAAGTGAGGCATCGACGGCGTCGATTTCGGGCTGTGCCGCGGGAAAGTCGACGCCGCGCGGGAAATATTCACGAAGAAAACGGCGCAGATGGTAGGCGTATGGCGAGGGAATTGCACCGCAGCGCGCCAGCAGGCATGTCGGCGACAGTCCGGTCCGGGCGCAGGCGGCTTCGAGTGCTTTGGTTTCGCTGCGGTTGCGGTCAGGCTGGTAGAGCAACATATCGAGCAGCGGCGGGAATTCGGGAGGCAAGGTGAAGGCGGTGAGTTCGTTCGCCATGCGTTCGATGGCCAGCGCCTGCTGGCGTTTCTTTTCCAGACCGGCGAGCGCGGCGGCCAGGATGTCGGGCGGTGCCTTGCGGAAGCGCCCTTTGCCTTTGCGGTGGAAATAGATCGGCGCGGCATGCAGGGCAAACAATAATGCCGCGGCTTCGGTTGCGCTGGCCTTGCTGCCGTTATCGCCAAAGTATTCGTCGGCCAGTTCGGCAAAGGCAAATTCGCCTTCGCCCGCGCATTCCCAGAGAAAGAGCGTATCAATGTCGGCGGCCAGCGCCTCGGCCTGGCCCAGCAGTTCGCTCGGCGCGGGCGTCTGGAAGCGCAGCAGGACGTTGGCGGCTTTGACCTTGAGGCGCTTGCCGGATACCGCTTCGACCTGCAACGAAGTGTCGTTGTCGGTCATGACGGTGGCGGTCTTAAAACTGCCGTCCTCTTCGAACAATACGTACATCGGCAAATTATAACCCGCAGAATTCAAGGAGTTGCGGCACCATTTCAGGGAAACGGGTGAAGCTGTGGTCGCCGCCTTCAAAGACGGCCTGCTTGCATCCCTCGTAGCGTTGGACGGCTTTACGGTAGTCGAGCACCTCATCGCCGGTTTCGACCATCAGGAAGTAGCGTCCGGGCGTGATTTTGGGCGCTTCGAGCGCGCGAAGCTGGGCGAGATGCGCTTCGGTGAATTCAAAGGGGGCGCCGGTGTGCAGGTTGGTTTGCGGGCCGAGGTATTTTTCCAGCGAAGCCGGCGCGGCGACGGCCGGATTGATCAGCGCAGCGCGCAGCAGATGTTTTTCCGCCAGCCAGGTGGCGTAATAGCCGCCGAGCGAGCTGCCGATCAGCGTTAAGGGGCCGACGCGGCTTTCGATGATCGCTTCGGCCTGGGCGATGGCTTCGTTGGGTACGGTCGAAAGCGCCGGACATATCAGCCGGTAGCCCTGACCGCGTGCCTTGAGAGCGTTGGACAGTTCGCGGACTTTCCAGGATGCGGGGGAGGAAGCGAAGCCATGCAGGTAGAGAATCGAAGACATTGAGGACATTTAGGCGCTCCAGGCAATCAGGTCGAGTTGCCAGGTTAGCAGCACGATGCAGCCAAACGCGATGCGATACCAGGCAAACGGAGTGAAGTCGTGGCTGGAGATAAAGCGTAACAACCAGCGCACACAAAGAAAGGCGGAAACAAAGGCGCTGATAAAGCCAACGCTCCACAAGCCAATGTCGTCCAGGCGCACCAGCGCCCAGTCCTTGTAAAGTTTGTACAGCGTTGCGGCGAACAGCGTCGGAATGGCGAGAAAAAAAGAGAATTCGGCGGCGGCGCGGCGCGACAGCCCCAGAAACAGGCCGCCGATAATCGTGGCTCCTGATCGTGACGTTCCGGGGATCAGCGCCAACGCCTGCATACAGCCCAGCTTGAGGGCGTCAGTGGGCGAGAGGTCATCGACCGATTCGATGCGTACGCGATGCGGGCGGCGTTCTGCCCACAGGATGATAAATGCCCCGATGATGAACGCCAGTGCGACCGGCAGGGGCTGGAAGAGATAGGCCTCGATCGTTTTCTTGAAGAGCAGGCCGAGAATGGCGAGCGGCAAAAAGGCGATGAACAGGTTGAGCGCAAAGCGCTGGGCGGCGCGTTCGCGCGGCAGGCCGGTAAGCACCTGGGCGATTTTTACGCGGTATTCCCAGCAGACGGCAAGAATGGCGCCCGACTGGATGACGACCTCGAACAGTTTGCCGCGCGCGTCGTTGAAACCGAGCAGATCACCGGCAAGGATCAGATGGCCGGTCGAGGAGACCGGCAGAAATTCGGTCAAACCTTCGACAATGCCAAGAATCAGCGCTTGAATGAGCGAGGCAAGTTCCACAAAAAGTCCACAAAAGATCCGGAAAATCCGGCGGTGCCCGAGAAAACGGCTGCGGGTCTGAAGAGAATTCCCCCATTGCCTTAGCCGTCCTGCCGGCACAGGTGATATGCAGCGCCGGCGGCAGGCTTCGGGGAATTCGGGAAGGTGAGAATTCTAGCAGGCGGGTGCTTTTCCGTGGCCTTTTCCATGTCGGTTTCTGACTGCGGAAAACCGAGGTTGAAACCGACATTTTCACTATGTGAGAATGCGCGGCCGTTCTTTATCTCGACGGAATTTGGAAAGATGCCCTCCGCCCATCAATCCGCAACCGGCCGTGCCTGATTTTTGCGCATGGCCGTGAGTGGAGCGTCCACGGGCGGTTCGACAATATTGCTTGACACTTATGATCAGGAGAGTGCCAATGAGTACCGCAGGTTCCGCAGAAACACAGCATGTCAAAATCGCCGTTGCCAACCCGACGGCATTGGGGCTGTTCGGCCTGGCGATGGTGACATTCGTCGCCGCGTCGCAAAAGCTGGAAATTACCACCGGCTTGTCTTTCGTGATCGTCTACGCCATTTTCCTCGGCGCGACCGCCCAGTTAATCGCCTGCATTCTCGACTTTCTGCATGAGAACATCTGGGGCGGCACGGTGTTTGGCGCGTATGCCTTCTTTTGGTATGCCGTGGCGACGGCCTGGATGATGAAAATGGGCGTGTTCGGCCCGGAACTGGCGGCGGCTTGTGATACCAAGCAGCTGGGCTTTGCCTTCCTCGGCTACCTGATTTTCTCGGTGATGATGACGCTGGGCGCGATGGAGGTCAGCAAGCTGATCTTCATTACGATGGTCATGATCGACATTCTGCTGGCGGCGCTGGCGCTGAATGCCTTCGGCGTGGCTCCGCATACGACCCATGTGATCGGCGCATACGCGGAACTGGCGACCTCGCTGCTCTCGTTCTACGGCGCCTCGGCGGTGGTGCTCAATACGTTCTTCGGCCGGCCGTTCTTGCCTGTCGGCAAGCCGTTCGGGATTTTCAAGTAAGCAGCCAAGCGGTTTTTGACAAGGTGATGTCTTGTAATCGGCAAGGCCATCGAGCGCCGTGAATTGATGCGGCGCAGCGGGCTTTTGACGGCGGGCGGGAGCGTCCGCCGTTTGTTTTTTGCCGTCAGGCCGTAATTTTTAGCGAGGAGCGCCGGGAGATGCCTGTCAGCATGGATCAATGTGCGGCGTTTCTGGCGGCGGCGGTGTTGATTACGCTTTCGCCCGGGCCGGATAACCTGATGGTCATCAGCCTGAGCATGTCGCGCGGGCGGGCGCAGGGCACGGCATTCGGCCTGGGCTGCGCGCTGGGTTGCCTGAGCCATACATTGCTGGCGGCGCTCGGCATTAGCGCGCTGATTGCCGCGTTCCCTGCCGCTTTTGGTGCATTGAAACTGTGCGGCGGCGGGTATCTGGTCTGGCTGGGCATTCAGGCGTTGCGCCATCGCGGTAGCGTGGATGCCGCGCAAACCCAATCATTATCGGGCGCGGCGGATTCCGTCGCGCGCTTTTTTGCCAAAGGCGCGCTGGTCAATGCGATCAACCCGAAGGTGGTGATCTTTTTTCTTTCGTTTCTGCCGCAATTTGTCGACGCCGGGCGCGGTCAGGTTGCCGCCCAGACGGTCGTGCTGGGCGGGCTGTTTACCGCGCAGGCTTGCGTGATCTTTGGCTTGCTCGGCTATTTTTCCGGCGCATTTGGGCAGTGGCTTGGTCGCCATGCGCGCGCCGGCGTCTGGCTGCACCACGTCTCGGGTGTGATTTTTCTCGGCCTGGGTGCGCGTTTGTTATTGCTGCCTTGACGGGACACCCGCAGCCCCTGGAAACAATGCAGAAAACATAAAATGCCCTGAGGCCCTTTAAATACGAGGGGTTCAGGGTGTCAAAAAACATAAACCGAAAAATAGCGGCTTCCTTTGCAAAAATAGGCGTGCCGTACGGGATGTCCTGGCTGCGGCGCGCCGCCTTGTTTTTTTGGCAAAGTCGCACCGCTATAAAAAGAGCTGGCCTGAAGCCCTTGTATTTAGGGCGTCTCAGAGGCGATGCTCTAAAACCCGCGTCAATAGGGCATCTCAGAAGGGGCGCTCTGAAGTCCTTATAAACAGGGCGTCTCCGGGCAGGGCGCCTGCCAGCCCTTTATTGATACGGGTTTTAGAGGCGCCTGCCCGGAGTACCTCCGAAGCGCCTTTATCCACGCGGGTTTCCGGGCGGGCGCCTGGAGATGCCCTATTTACGCGGGCTCCGGAGGGGCTTGTGGGAAAGCATTCAGCGCTGTTCGCTGATCCGTCGTTTTATCAATGCGCCCACGCGAACGGTTCAGCCGGGAAAGGCGGCAAAGTTTTGTCCCGTCGTTGCCAGCACGGCGTGCCATTCCGGGCTGTTTAAGTCCATCTGCTTTTTCTGGCTGGTCAACAGTTCGGTGGGGACATGTGTGAATACGTCGTGCTGATGGCCGATAACCAGTCCGGTTTTGCCTGCCATGGCGGCGTGAACGGCGTTGCGCGCAAAGAAGTCGCAGAGAACGCCGTCTTCCGGGCAGGCAGGGACGCTGCGGATGAGGTAGCTGGGGTCGATATAGCGCAGGGTGAACGGGATGCCTTCCTGTTTGAAATAGGCATCGATGCGCTCGCGCAGGAACAATCCGATGTCCTTGGATTTAAGGTTGCCGGAGGCATCGTATTCGTCCTTGCCGCCGGTGATGAGGTGCTGCCCGGCGCCTTCGGCAACGAGAATGACCGCGTGCGCGCGCTTGAGAATCCGCTTTTTGAGCGCTTCCAGAAAGCCGTTTTCGCCGTCGAGGACGAACGGCACTTCCGGAACCAGCGTGAAATTGACTTCCTGGCTGGCGATGGTGGCGCCGGCAGCGATGAATCCGGCGTGGCGCCCCATGATTTTGACCAGTGAAATGCCGTTATGTATGCTGTGCGCTTCAGTGTGCGCGCCCATCAGCGCCTGTGTGGCCTCCTGGACGGCGGTGACGTAGCCGAAGGTGCGCGAGACGAAGGCAACGTCGTTGTCGATGGTTTTCGGTACGCCGACAACGGAAAGCGCGTAGCCGCGCTGGCGGGCTTCGTTGAGCAGCGCAAGTCCGCCGCGTTGTGTGCCGTCGCCGCCGACGACGAAGAGAATATTGATCTTGCGCCGAATCAAGTTGTCGACAGCAATGCTGGTGTCGACCGGGCCACGCGAGGTTTTCAGCGCCGAACCACCATCTTTGTGGATGTCGTCAACAAACTCTGGTGTTAATGGAATAGGCTCAGCACCGCGCCACGGATCGAGGCCCTGATAGCCGCCGACAAAGCCGAGAATTTCGCGCACACCGTAGCCGTGGTACAGCTGTCGAACCAGTGAGCGGATCACATTGTTCAACCCCGGACAAAGGCCGCCGCAGGTGACGATAGCAGCACGAGTGGTTCGTGCGTCGAAGAACAGTTTTTCGCGCGGGCCGGCGATTTCGAGGCGGATATCCTCGGTCGGCGGCGCATTGGGCGTGATGATGGGCGAGGAAAGCACGCGCGCTTGATCGCTGACGAAATACGTGAGCGGTGAGGGAAAGCGTGCGGTTCCGAGGACGGGAATGTCGTTCATTGTCGTGTCGGTGGGGCGGGCTGTCGAAGTGGGAAGAGTGGCAAAATAGGCAAGCCAGTGTTGCATCTGTTATGAAGGCGCCTAGTATCTCCCGGCGCCGCTCGTCGGGTCAAACCCCCGCTGTTCTGGTTGCCGAAGGGGGCTTGAACGTTCGGCTAAAATAGTGCGCATGAAGCCATTGTCCGTCATTTTGATGTATCCGGTTCGCCAGGCGTCGTGCGGCTTTTTGGCGGCGGCGCTGGCCTTGCCAGCACACGCGGCGTGGCGGGAGATCGAACGCTTTGAGGATGGCGTGCGCATCTATGTCGATGATGCGGCCGCCGTGCAGCGTGATGACAATCAGGCGATTTTGCGACATCTGGTTCGCTGGAATGAGCCGCAAAACGATGAGGCATCTGATGCGGAAAGTCGGGAGGGCGTAGCGTTGCCGGTTTATCTGTCGACGCTTGTGCAGACGCAGTACGATTGCCGCAGCAGGCTGTTCAAATACCTGTCGTCATGGTCTTTCGCCGGAGCAATGGGCGATGGTGTCCGGGTCACAGCTGATGAAGATGCTGCCGGGCGCTGGGAGCCGGTGTCTGACGGGTCGATGGAAGAGAAGTTGTGGAAAATCGCTTGCGCTATCAGGTAGAAGAAGATCAGGCGGCGCGTGAGGATAGACTTGCGGCGCCTGGGGCGTCTGCGCAGGTGGATGCGGAGTTCCGGGTGATTTGCCTGTGTGCGGAATGGTGCGGGACATGCCGCGAGTATCAGCCGGTGTTTACCGAGGTAAGCCAAGCGTTCCCGCATATGTTTTTCCGCTGGCTGGATATTGAAGACGAGGCTGACGCCGTGGGCGATCTGGATGTCGAAAATTTTCCGACGCTGTTGATTGCCCGCAAACAATGGGTGTTGTACTTTGGCGCGATGTTGCCGCAACCCGGTCATTTGCGGCATTTACTGGAAGTATTCGGCAGGCAGTCTTTGGCGGATAGTCAGGAATATGCGCTTTTCAGCCCGGGTGCGCGCGCTTGGCAAAATGACGCCGATTTGCAACGGTTATGCGTCATTTGAATACACGCAGAGAATGATGTGAAATTTGGCTGGGCGTAGCTATCTGAATGGAATCAGGCGTTTGTACAATTCATTTCCTTTGTTCTATTCGTGCCGCCGTCTGTCGCTATGCGGATATCTGGACTACCTGCTTGCGCGGATCTGTTCGCCGTTTTCAGTAAATAAGCCAGAGCAGAGGAAGGAATGCGGCATGAATAAATTGCCAAATAAATCTTTGCTTGCTTGTGTGCGCAAAAAGAAAAGCAGTGAATCCGATAGCCAGTGCAGTTTCGGGCCAGGGTAGCGGCTCGTTGCGCAGGCCAAAATAGGGCCACGCAAGAGACAGTACAGCGATAACGGCTGCGCTCTGTAGTGCCAGTTGGCGGAATAAAAAAGAAGTGTTAGTGCTAGCGCCGGTCGTTTCTGGCAGTTTCTCGTCATGGAAGGGCGACTTGTGTGCGGTCAATGAAATTCCTTGATGAAGTCAATCTGTATGGCAGGTTGCAGAATACAGGAGAACCGCTATTTGGCAGAAGCCAAAAGATATGCATTAAATATTTTGATACGAAATCAATTATTCATGATGTGTTTGTGAGTATAAGTGTTTGACAAACTCTGACTCTTGTCCCAAAATAAACGATTCCGGATAGGAGGGATACCCAAGCGGTCAACGGGAACAGACTGTAAATCTGTCGGCTCTGCCTTCGAAGGTTCGAATCCTTCTCCCTCCACCAAAGATGCTGTCTCGATATAGCGGCAAAGGCAACGGTTTTAGCGGGTTGATGGTTTTTTGTTTTTGCGGGTGTAGCTCAATGGTAGAGCCGAAGCCTTCCAAGCTTAAGACGAGGGTTCGATTCCCTTCACCCGCTCCAGGCGATCAGCGGTGTTGAAGGCAATGGGTTAGTGGTGTTAGTTGCCCATGTAGCTCAGTGGTAGAGCACTCCCTTGGTAAGGGAGAGGTCGGCAGTTCAATCCTGCCCATGGGCACCACAGTTTTACATTGTGCATTGTGGTTTCTTATTTTTTAGTGAGGTATCGGCTATGGCAAAGGCGAAATTTGAGCGGACGAAGCCGCACGTGAATGTTGGGACGATTGGTCACGTGGATCATGGTAAGACGACGTTGACGGCGGCGATCACGACGATTCTGTCGAAGAAATTTGGAGGAGAGGCCAAGGGCTACGATCAGATTGACAACGCGCCGGAAGAAAAGGCGCGCGGGATCACCATCAACACTTCACACGTTGAATACGAAACCGAAAATCGTCACTACGCCCACGTTGACTGCCCGGGGCACGCCGACTACATCAAAAACATGATCACCGGTGCGGCCCAGATGGACGGAGCCATCCTCGTAGTTTCTGCGGCGGACGGCCCCATGCCGCAAACGCGGGAACACATCCTGCTTGCTCGCCAAGTCGGCGTTCCCTGTATCATCGTTTTTCTCAACAAATGCGACATGGTCGATGACGCCGAACTTCTTGAACTCGTTGAAATGGAAGTACGCGAACTACTCTCCAAATACGAATTCCCGGGCGACGACATCCCCATCATCAAAGGCAGCGCACTGAAAGCCATAGAAGGCGACACCAGCGATCTCGGGGAAGGCGCCATTTTAGCCTTGGCTGCGGCACTCGACAGCTACATCCCCGCGCCTGAACGCACCATTGACAAACCCTTCCTGCTCCCGATCGAAGACGTATTCTCCATTTCTGGACGAGGCACCGTCGTGACCGGACGTGTCGAACGCGGCATCATCAAAGTTGGTGAAGAAATCGAAATTGTCGGCATCAAACCCACCCAGAAAACCACCTGTACCGGTGTTGAAATGTTCCGCAAACTGCTCGATCAAGGCCAGGCAGGCGACAACGTGGGCGTTCTTCTGCGTGGCACCAAGCGAGAAGAAGTTGAGCGCGGACAAGTGCTTGCCAAGCCGGGTACCATCACCCCGCATACGCACTTCACGGGCGAAGTCTATGTCCTCTCCAAGGAAGAAGGTGGCCGTCACACCCCCTTCTTCAACAACTACCGTCCGCAGTTCTACTTCCGGACTACAGATGTTACGGGTGCCATCACTCTGCCGGAGGGCACTGAAATGGTGATGCCGGGCGACAATGTTGCCATGACGGTCAAACTGATCGTACCGATCGCCATGGAAGAAGGCTTGCGCTTTGCTATCCGCGAAGGCGGTCGTACCGTTGGCGCCGGCGTAGTAACCAAGATTATCGAATAACAGTCATCGGGGCGGTCGCTGGTGCTGCCGCCCCTTCGTTCTTTGGGAAAAATATGCAAAAAGCGTTTCGCAGTTGAGACGCTTTTATCTCTGTTGCAGGGGCATAGCTCAATTGGCAGAGCGTCGGTCTCCAAAACCGAAGGTTGGGGGTTCGAGACCCTCTGCCCCTGCCATTTTCATCTCTGTGGCTGACTATTGATGGCCGATAAAATCAAGTTTGTTTTAGCGCTTCTCCTCTTGGTTGCTGGCATTGCAGGTTTTTACCTGCTATCGGATCAGGCAATGATTTTGCGTGTGCTGGCTGTTTTGGCGGGGTTGGGCGCTTCCATAGTCGTTGCTTGGCAAACTGTGCCCGGACGCCAGTTTTTTGATTTTGCCAAAGAGTCGATCAATGAGGCTAAAAAAGTTGTTTGGCCGACACGAAAAGAGACTCTGAAGATGACGGGGCTGGTTTTTGCCTTTGCTGTTGTCATGGCCACTTTTTTGTGGATGGCCGATAAGGGGATCGAATGGGTGCTGTATGACCTCATTCTTCAGTGGAGGAAGGTATGAACAAACGTTGGTATGTGGTTCATGCCTATTCTGGTTTTGAGAAGAGTGTCCAGCGCGCTTTGTCTGAACGAGTTGCCAGACATGGAATGCAGGCCTCTTTTGGACGTATTTTGGTGCCGGTTGAAGAGGTTGTTGAATTGCGCTCAGGGCAAAAAAGCATTACTGAGCGTAAATTTTTTCCAGGTTATGTGCTTGTCGAAATGGAAATGAATGACGAAACCTGGCATTTGGTGAAAAGTACGCCAAAGGTGACGGGTTTTGTTGGCGGTAGTGCGAATAAGCCGACGCCGATTTCTGAAAAAGAAGTCGAAAAAATTCTGCAGCAGATGCAGGATGGTGTCGAAAGGCCGCGTCCCAAGGTATTGTTTGAACCGGGTGAAGTTGTACGTATCAAAGAGGGGCCGTTTGCGGACTTTAATGGTTCGGTCGAGCAAGTCAATTATGAAAAAAATCGCTTGCGCGTTTCCGTCACAATTTTTGGTCGCGCAACCCCGGTGGAATTGGAGTTTGGCCAAGTCGAAAAAGGCTGATTTTTGGAAAATGTTTTCTGCTGCTTGTATATGGCGGCAGAGCATCAAAGTGTGGCCACGGCCGCAAATTTTTTAGTGGGGAGCGTTTTTTAGCGCGTTTTACCCAAATTTTGGAGTTATATCGTGGCAAAAAAAATTGCTGGATTTATCAAGTTACAAGTGCCGGCTGGTAAGGCAAACCCTTCACCCCCTATTGGTCCTGCGCTCGGTTCGCGCGGTCTCAATATTATGGAATTCTGTAAAGCTTTTAATGCGCAAACACAGGGCGTCGAACCCGGTTTGCCGATCCCTGTGGTCATTACAGCTTATGCGGATAAAAGTTTTACCTTCATTATGAAAACGCCGCCGGCGACGATTTTGATTAAAAAGGCCGCCGGTATCCAGAAGGGGAGTTCCAAACCACATACCGATGTGGTTGGTAAGTTGACGCGTGCGCAATGCGAAGCAATCGCTACCCAGAAAATGCCCGATCTGACGGCGGCCGATATGGATGCGGCTGTTCGCACGATTGCAGGCAGTGCACGTTCGATGGGTATTACCGTGGAAGGACTGTAATATGACCGCGTTGACAAAAAAACAAAAAGTGCTGCAGAGCAAGATTGACCGCAGCAAAATTTATTCAGTGGCCGAAGCGCTGAATCTGGCTAAGGAATGCGCGACTGCTAAATTTGATGAGTCAGTTGATATTGCCGTAAGCCTTGGTATTGATCCGCGCAAGTCCGATCAGGCGGTACGCGGTTCTGTTCTTCTTCCCGCAGGAACGGGCAAGACTGTGCGCGTTGCGGTATTTGCTCAAGGGGACAAGGCAGAGGACGCGAAAGCGGCGGGCGCAGATATTGTCGGTTTTGATGACTTAGCCGCCGAAGTTAAGGCAGGCAATATTAATTTTGATGTGGTGATTGCAACGCCGGATACGATGCGTGTCGTCGGGCAGCTCGGCCAAATCCTTGGCCCGCGCGGTCTCATGCCAAACCCAAAAGTTGGAACTGTCACTATGGATGTGACAAGTGCAGTGCGCAATGCCAAAGCTGGTCAAGTCCAATATCGCGCGGATAAAGGAGGCATCGTCCATGGCACGATTGGTCGCGCCTCGTTCAGTGTCGAGCAGCTCGAGCAAAATCTTAAAGCTTTGGTCGATGCGCTAATCAAGGCGAAGCCCGCGTCATCCAAAGGGCAGTATTTGAAGAAAATTTCTGTGTCGAGCACGATGGGACCGGGTGTTCGTGTTGATACGAGTTCGTTGTAAGCAATAAGACGGTGGAGTTTGTTATGCAAGCTTCACCCAGGACTTTGGGCCGTCCGCCAGTGATCATTACTTCTGATGGTTGGCAGACGGATCGTCAAAGACCGCAGGTGTTCAAGGTTTTTCCAAGAACTTAAGCGTGTAAGCGGCCTGCGTAGACGGTGTATCCCGAACAAGATGGTTTGACGGCAGTTTGTATGTTGCTGGCGCCTCTGGTTCAGGTCGCCGTGGGGGCGGCGGATATCGTTGATATTTGCCGTAAATTGACTTGAAAGGAGGAAAGACCCGTGGGTCTCAATCTTGATGATAAAAAAGCTGTCGTGGCAGAGGTTTCGGCGCAGGTGTCCAATGCGCAGACGATCGTTGTCGCCGAGTACAGTGGAATCGCGGTGGGCAGTCTTACCAAGTTGCGTGCGCAGGCCCGTAAGTCTGACGTTTATCTGCGTGTGCTGAAAAATACCTTGGTACGCCGTGCCGTCGAAGGCAGCCCTTTTGCCGATCTTACCGCACATCTGACGGGGCCATTGATTTACAGTATTTCTGCCGATCCCGTGGCAGCGGCCAAGGTGCTCAACGAGTACGCAAAAGCTGATCCCAAGCTGGTATTAAAAGCCGGGTGCTATGCGGGCAAAGTGTTGGATAAAGCTGGCGTACAGGCGTTGGCGTCAATCCCAAGTCGCGACGAACTGCTGGCCAAACTGCTGGGCGTGATGAAAGCGCCGGTTGCAGGGTTTGCTGTTGCGCTTGGCGCATTGGCGAAGCAACGCGAGGGCGCTGCGGCCTAATGTACCGTTGATTGGCAAGTTTGAAAACATCTCAAATTGCTTTTTTGTATCCGATTTAGGAGTGTCTGATTATGGCAATTAGTAAGGAAGAAATTCTGGAAGCCGTTGGTAATATGACGGTTATGGAACTGAACGACCTGGTCAAGGCGTTCGAAGAAAAATTTGGTGTCTCTGCCGCCGCGATGGCTGTCGCGGCGCCAGGCGCTGGCGGTGGTGCGGCGGCCGCTGCAGAAGAACAGACCGAGTTCACTGTTGTTCTGGCGGCGGTGGGTGACAAGAAAGTCGAAGTCATCAAGGTTGTGCGTGCAGCGACCGGATTGGGGCTGAAAGAAGCTAAAGATCTTGTTGACGGCGCGCCGAAACCCGTTAAAGAAGGTGTTGCCAAGGCAGATGCTGAAGCGCTCAAGAAGCAACTTGAAGACGCTGGTGCCAAGGTCGAAATCAAGTAATCGCCAGGTTTTTTGGCTGGGCTGACTGCTCTTGGGGTGGTCAGCCCTTTTGTGCTTTTCCGGAAATAGAATTTTTATCTCCTCGTTTCTGGTTCTCCCAAGACTTGGCTACATTGTGATCAGCGTATAAATACAAGCATGGGATATTGTTTTGATGGATGCCGTCTAGGTTGCTGATAATCTGGTCGATCGTGCGTCTGCTTATATTTATTTGTTGCCAAACGTTCCGGATTACCTCGCTCCGGAATGTCGATTGCTAGAGGAATTTGTTCTTGAAGCTCGGAGCTACCATGACCTACTCCTATACCGAGAAAAAACGTATTCGCAAGAGTTTTGCCAAGCGCGCCAACGTGCTGGATGTTCCTTTCTTATTAGCGACACAGCTGGAGTCTTTTACGGACTTCCTGCAAGCCGCTGTGCCTTCGGAGCAACGCAAAAATCAGGGCTTACAGGCAGCATTCACTTCGATTTTTCCTATCGTCAGTCACAGCGGAAATGCGCGGCTTGAGTTTGTCAGTTATACACTGGCCGAGCCGGCCTTTGATGTTAAAGAATGTCAGCAGCGCGGCCTGACTTTTGCCTCGGCGCTGCGTGCCCGGGTGCGTCTGGTCATCATGGATCGCGAAGCGCTTGATACGATTAAAGAAGTCAAAGAGCAGGAAGTGTACATGGGTGAAATTCCGCTCATGACGACGACGGGCTCTTTCGTTATCAATGGTACGGAGCGCGTGATCGTTTCGCAATTGCACCGTTCGCCAGGGGCCTTTTTTGAACATGATCGCGGCAAAACGCATAGTTCGGGCAAGTTGCTCTTTTCGGCGCGCGTCATTCCTTATCGCGGTTCCTGGCTGGATTTTGAGTTCGATCCGAAAGATATCCTGTTTTTCCGTGTTGACCGCCGTCGCAAAATGCCCGTCACCGTGCTGCTCAAAGCAATTGGGCTGACGCCGGAGCAAATTTTGCGCGAGTTTTTTGAATTCGATACTTTCTATCTGAGCCAGAAAGGTATCGAGTTTTCTTTGGTGCCTGAGCGGTTGCGTGGTGAAGTGGCGCGTTTCGATTTCAACGACAAATCGGGTAAAACTATTGTCGCCAAGGATAAGCGTATTACCGCCAAACATATTCGCGAGCTTGATGCCGCCAATATTCACCAGATTGCCGTGCCGGAAGATTTCATTATCGGCCGTGTCGTTGCGCAGAATGTCATCGACCGAGAAACCGGCGAAATTCTTGCCAATGCAAACGATGAGATTACGGAGACACTGCTTGCTACGCTGATCGATGCGGGTGTCGACCAGTTGCAGACCCTGTACATCAATGATCTCGACCGCGGCGCCTTTATCTCGCAGACACTGCGTTCAGACGAGATTTCATCGAAACAGGCGGCGCGTGTTGCTATCTATCGCATGATGCGTCCGGGTGAGCCGCCCACTGAGGATGCTGTTGAAAATCTGTTCAATGGCTTGTTCTATTCCGACGAGCGCTATGACTTGTCTAGTGTAGGGCGCATGAAATTCAACCGCCGCGTTGGGCGCCAGGATGTCATTGAATACAAAGTGATGGTCAAGAGTGTCCCGGCTAAACACGATGCCGTGGTGCAGGCGATTGTCGATGTGGCAGGCGGATCAACAGAGGCCGTCGAACAGTGGCTGGGTGAGCTGGTTTATGGCATGCGCGCCGTTGCCGAAAACCTGACGTTGGAAGAAGCGACCTCATTGCTGACGCAGCTCAAATCACTGGGCGTGGTTGGGGGGGTGAGCGAACAGCTGACGTTGTCGCCGCGCGATATTGTCGAAGTCATCAAGATCCTGGTCGAACTGCGTAATGGTCGCGGCGAGATCGACGATATCGATCACTTAGGCAATCGCCGCGTGCGTTCGGTTGGCGAACTGGCCGAGAACCAGTTCCGCGCTGGCTTGGTTCGCGTGGAGCGCGCGGTGAAAGAACGTTTATCGCAGGCCGAGTCGGATAACCTGATGCCACATGATCTGATCAATGCCAAGCCGATCAGCGCAGCCGTGCGCGAGTTTTTTGGGTCGAGCCAGCTTTCGCAGTTTATGGATCAGACCAATCCGCTGTCCGAGATTACGCACAAACGCCGGATTTCAGCGCTGGGCCCAGGCGGCCTGACCCGGGAGCGGGCAGGTTTCGAGGTGCGTGACGTACACCCGACACATTATGGCCGCGTTTGCCCGATCGAGACACCGGAAGGGCCGAACATTGGCCTCATCAACTCCCTGGCACTCTATGCGCGCACCAATGCCTACGGTTTTCTGGAAACAGCCTATCGTAAGGTGATTGATGGCAAGGTGACTGACCAGATCGAGTACCTGTCGGCGATCGAGGAGGGTAATTTTATCGTTGCACAGGCCAACGCTGCGCTGGATGCGGAAGGCTGTCTGGTGGATGAACTCGTCACCTGTCGTGAGAAGGACGAAACCATCCTGGCCGAACCTTCGCGCGTAGACTATATGGACGTTGCGCCGGAACAAATCGTTTCTGTGGCGGCGTCGTTGATTCCTTTTCTTGAACATGACGATGCGAACCGCGCCTTGATGGGCGCCAACATGCAGCGTCAGGCGGTGCCATGCCTGCGCCCGGAAAAGCCGGTGGTCGGTACGGGTATTGAACGTACTGTCGCCGTTGACTCTGGCACGGCCGTGCAAGCTTTGCGCGGCGGCCAGGTCGATTATGTCGATGCCTCACGGATCGTTGTGCGTGTTAATGATGAGGAAACGGTGCCGGGCGAAGTCGGCGTCGATATTTATAACCTCGTCAAATACACACGTTCAAACCAGAATACCAACATCAACCAACGACCGCTGGTGCGCGTGGGCGATGTAATTACGCAGGGCGACGTCGTGGCCGACGGCGCGTCGACCGACAAAGGCGAACTGGCGCTTGGCCAGAACATGCTGATTGCCTTTATGCCCTGGAATGGCTACAACTTTGAGGATTCGATCCTGATTTCCGAGCGCGTCGTGGCGGAAGATCGCTTTACGTCGATTCATATCGAAGAGCTGACCGTCGTTTCCCGCGATACCAAGCTCGGACCTGAAGAAATTACCCGCGATATCGCCTCTCTGGGCGAGGCGCAGCTGTCCCGCCTGGACGATTCCGGCATTGTCTATATCGGCGCCGAGGTTAACGCGGGCGATGTTCTGGTTGGCAAGGTGACGCCCAAGGGCGAAACGCAGTTGACGCCGGAAGAAAAACTACTGCGCGCCATTTTCGGCGAAAAGGCTTCGGATGTAAAAGATACCTCACTGCGAGTACCGTCCGGCATTTCCGGCACAGTCATCGACGTACAAGTTTTCACTCGAGAAGGCATCGAGCGCGACAAGCGTGCGCAATCGATCATCGATGATCATCTGCGCGGCTACAAGCTTGATCTGGCCGACCAGTTGCGTATCGTCGAACGCGATGCCTTTGCGCGTGTCGAGCGCTTGCTCATCGGCAAGGCAGCCAATGGCGGCCCGAAGCGTTTGGCTAAAGGAACGCTCATTACCAAAGAGTATCTTGATGGCATCGAGATGCATCATTGGTTTGATATCCGCATGGTGGATGAAGAGGTCGCGCAGCAGCTTGAGTCTTTGCGCGATGGCCTGGAGCAGACACGCAAGGACTTCGATATCGCTTTTGAGGAAAAACGCAAGAAGCTGACGCAGGGTGACGAACTGCCGCCGGGCGTGCAGAAAATGGTCAAAGTGTATGTGGCCGTTAAACGCCGTTTGCAGGCCGGCGACAAGATGGCTGGGCGCCATGGTAATAAAGGCGTCGTTTCTCATATCGTGCCAGTCGAGGATATGCCCTATATGGCCGATGGCCGTCCGGTTGATGTGGTGCTCAATCCGCTGGGGGTTCCTTCGCGGATGAATATCGGTCAGGTTCTGGAAGTACATTTAGGGCTGGCCGCCAAAGGCTTGGGGTTCCGGATTGGCGAAATGCTGCGCCGTCAGGCGAGCGCCAAAGAACTCCGTGAATTCCTCGATAAGGTGTATAACACCAACGGCAAACCAGAAGATCTGACGCAGTTGAGTGATGACGAGATTGTCGAAATGGCCGGCAACCTGGAAGCGGGGGTGCCGTTCGCAACCCCGGTGTTTGACGGCGCTCACGAGAAAGAGATCAAGGAAATGCTGCGTCTCGCCGGTATGCCGGAATCTGGTCAAATGACGTTGTTCGACGGGCGTACGGGCGAGCAGTTCGATCGTCCGGTGACTGTAGGCTATATGCACGTTCTCAAGCTTCACCACCTTGTCGATGACAAGATGCATGCGCGCTCGACCGGGCCATATTCCTTGGTGACGCAGCAGCCGTTGGGCGGCAAAGCCCAATTCGGCGGTCAACGTTTCGGCGAAATGGAAGTTTGGGCGCTCGAAGCTTATGGCGCTTCGTATGTCCTGCAAGAAATGCTGACTGTCAAGTCGGACGATGTTAACGGGCGCACCAAAGTCTACGAAAACATTGTCAAAGGCGACCACAAGATCGATGCCGGCATGCCGGAATCGTTCAATGTGCTGGTCAAGGAAATCCGTTCGCTGGCAATCGACATTGATCTGGATCGCTATTGATTGAGTGAATCGTAAATTGTGGGAACCAACCGACCACGTTCCCTTTTTCAGATTTCGTATTTCACTCAAAACCGGAGGTTTGGGAAAAAATGAAAGCACTGCTTGATTTATTCAAACAGGTTCCACAGGAAGAACAGTTCGACGCAATTACCATTGGCCTGGCTTCGCCAGAAAAGATTCGTTCCTGGTCTTACGGCGAAGTCAAGAAGCCGGAAACCATCAATTACCGGACGTTCAAGCCGGAGCGCGATGGCCTGTTCTGTTCCAAGATTTTTGGTCCAACCAAGGATTACGAATGTTTGTGCGGTAAGTACAAGCGTTTAAAACATCGCGGCGTCATTTGTGAGAAATGTGGCGTCGAGGTGACGCTGTCCAAAGTGCGCCGGGAGCGTATGGCGCATATCGAGCTGGCATCGCCCGTTGCGCATATCTGGTTCCTCAAGAGCCTGCCTTCACGGCTTGGCATGGTGCTGGATATGACCCTGCGCGATATCGAGCGCGTACTGTATTTCGAGGCCTTTGTCGTTTGTGACCCTGGGCTAGTGCCCAATTTGCAGCGTGGGCAACTGCTGACTGAGGAGCAGTACCTCGAAATGATGGAAGAATATGGCGATGAGTTTCAAGCCATGATGGGCGCCGAAGGTATCCGTGAGTTGTTGTGCTCGATCGATCTTGCCGGTGAAATCGAACGCTTGCGCGCCGAACTGGAAACAACATCGTCGGAAACCAAGAGCAAGAAATTTTCCAAGCGCCTGAAAGTTCTTGAAGGATTCAAGAAATCCGGGATCAAGCCCGAATGGATGATTCTTGAAGTGTTGCCGGTGCTGCCGCCGGATCTGCGTCCGCTCGTGCCGCTTGATGGCGGCCGCTTCGCAACCTCAGATCTCAACGATCTCTACCGTCGTGTCATCAACCGTAATAATCGCCTGAAGCGGTTGCTTGAACTGAAAGCGCCGGAGATTATCGTGCGCAACGAAAAGCGCATGCTGCAAGAGGCCGTCGATTCGCTGCTTGATAACGGGCGGCGCGGTAAAGCCATGACGGGCGCCAACAAACGGCCGCTAAAATCGCTGGCGGATATGATCAAGGGTAAAGGCGGGCGTTTCCGCCAGAATCTGCTTGGTAAGCGCGTTGATTATTCTGGCCGTTCGGTGATCGTCGTCGGCCCGCAGCTCAAACTGCACCAGTGTGGTCTGCCCAAATTGATGGCACTCGAGCTGTTCAAACCATTTATCTTCAACAAGCTTGAATTGATGGGGCTGGCGACGACGATCAAACAGGCGAGAAAAATGGTTGACATGCAGGAGCCAATCGTTTGGGACATTCTTGAAGAAGTGATCCGCGAGCATCCGATTCTGCTCAACCGTGCGCCGACGCTGCACCGCTTGGGGATTCAGGCGTTTGAGCCTACCTTGATCGAAGGCAAGGCCATTCAGTTGCATCCATTAGTTTGCGCGGCGTTTAACGCTGACTTCGATGGCGACCAAATGGCTGTACACGTGCCGCTTTCCCTTGAGGCGCAGATGGAAGCCCGGACGCTAATGCTGGCTTCAAACAACGTGTTGTCGCCCGCGAACGGCGACCCAATCATCGTGCCTTCGCAGGATATCGTGTTGGGCTTGTACTACGCTACGCGCGAACGTATCAACGCCAAAGGCGAAGGAATGGCTTTTGTCGACCTTGCCGAGGTGTCGCGTGCGCTTCAAACGGGTGTACTGGATTTGCATGCAAGGATTTCGGTACGCATCAAAGAGTATGAGAAAGATGCCGATGGTAATTGGCAGGAGAAGCTGACCCGTTACCAGACGACGGCTGGGCGTGCCTTGCTCTCGGAGATTCTACCCAAAGGCTTGCCATTCAGTGTGCTCGATAAACCGCTTAAAAAGAAGGAAATTTCGAAGCTGATCAATGCTGCTTTTCGGCGCTGCGGCCTCAAAGAGACGGTAGTTTTTGCCGATAAGCTGATGCAAAACGGATATCGTCTGGCGACCCGTGCTGGAATTTCGATCTGCTCGGACGACATGCTCGTACCGCCCCAAAAATACGAAATCATTGCAGCGGCCGAGAAGGAGGTGAAGGAGATCGAAGGGCAGTATACCAACGGCTTGGTCACTGATGGAGAGCGCTACAACAAGGTGGTCGATATCTGGGGGCAAACCGGGGATCGTGTTGCCAAGGTGATGATGGAGCAGCTGGGTAGTGAAGAGGTCATCGATTATCAGGGCAAAAAGGTCAAGCAAGAATCCTTCAACTCAATTTACATGATGGCGGATTCGGGCGCGCGCGGCTCGGCGGCACAAATCCGCCAGTTGGCAGGGATGCGCGGTCTGATGGCCAAACCAGACGGCTCCATCATCGAAACGCCGATTACGACCAACTTCCGTGAAGGGCTGAACGTACTTCAATACTTCATTTCGACGCACGGCGCCCGTAAAGGGCTGGCCGATACGGCGCTAAAGACGGCGAATTCGGGTTATTTGACCCGCCGTCTGGTGGATGTCACCCAGGATCTGGTGGTGACGGAAGAAGATTGTGGTACCGAAAGGGGCGTGACCATGCGTGCCTTGCTCGAAGGCGGAGAGGTGGTCGAGTCACTGGGTGACCGGGTCCTTGGCCGTGTGACCTTGCATGATATTGCCCATCCGGAAACCGGCGAAACCGTGATCGAGGCGGGCACGCTGATTACTGAGGACTTATGCGAACTGATTGGTAAGTTAGGGATTGATGAAATCAAGGTGCGGACACCGCTGACCTGTGATACGCGCTATGGCTTATGTGCCAAGTGTTATGGTCGCGATCTTGGCCGTGGTACGTTGGTCAATGTTGGTGAATCAGTGGGCGTAATTGCTGCGCAGTCGATTGGCGAACCGGGAACACAGTTGACCATGCGGACGTTCCATGTGGGCGGTGCAGCATCGCGTGCGGCCGCAGCTAGTCAGGTCGAATCCAAAAGTGCTGGTATCGTGCGTTTCATGGCCTCAATGCGCTATGTGACCAGTGATAAGAACGAAAAAATCGTCATTACCCGTTCCGGTGAAATTGCGATTACTGATGACAGTGGGCGCGAGCGCGAACGACATAAAGTGCCCTATGGTTCCACCTTGCAGGTAACCGATGGTCAGCAGATCAAAGCAGGTACTAAGCTGGCGGCCTGGGATCCGCATACGCGCCCAATTATTGCCGAATACGCCGGACAGGTTCGCTTTGAGAATGTCGAGGAAGGTGTGACGGTTGCTAAGCAGATTGATGAGGTCACAGGACTTTCGACGCTTGTAGTCATTGATTCTAAGAGTGGGGGTAAAGGCCAAAGTAAAGGGCTGCGGCCACAGGTCAAGCTGTTTGATGCCCAGGGTGAAGAAGTCCGTATGCATGGCAGCGAGCAGCCGGTCACAATCACATTCCAAGTTGGTGCAATCATTACGGTGGCCGACGGGCAACAGATTTCAGTGGGTGACGTGATGGCGCGTCTGCCACAGGAATCGGCCAAAACCCGTGATATTACGGGCGGTTTGCCACGTGTTGCTGAGCTGTTCGAAGCGCGTACCCCCAAGGATGCCGGCATTCTGGCGGAGAATACCGGGACAGTTTCTTTCGGTAAGGATACGAAAGGTAAGCAGCGTCTGATCATCACTGATTTTGAGGGTGTACCGCACGAGTACCTGATTCCGAAGGACAAGAACGTCATGGTGCACGACGGTCAAATCGTCAACAAGGGTGAAATGATTGTCGATGGTGCGCCTGATCCGCATGACATCCTTCGTTTGCAAGGGCCGGAGGCGCTTGCTGTCTACATTACCGATGAGGTGCAGGACGTTTATCGTTTGCAGGGCGTCAAGATCAATGACAAACATATCGAGGTCATCGTGCGGCAAATGTTGCGCCGTGCGCTGGTTGTCGATCCGGGTGATACTAAGTTTATCCGTGGTGAACAAGTCGAGAAGGCGCATCTGTTTGACGAGAATGACGCGCTGCCGCCAGGTAAGCTGCCTGCAACCTATGAACCCGTATTGCTGGGGATTACTAAAGCTTCGCTATCGACCGATTCGTTTATTTCCGCAGCCTCATTCCAGGAGACGACACGCGTACTGACCGAAGCGGCAATCATGGGTAAACGTGATGAATTACGCGGTCTCAAGGAGAACGTGATTGTTGGCCGTCTGATTCCTGCGGGTACTGGGCTTGCCTACCATCGGATGCGCAAGAATCAGGCTTTAGCAGAGTCGTCATTGAGTGATATCGTCGAAAGTCATGTTGCTTCCGAATCTTCTGAAAAAGAGGCGCCACTGGATGTCGCAGATGCTTCCGTTGGTTGACTTGGTAAGGCTTAGCTCATAGAATGCGCTTCTTTTTTCATAGTGCAAACATAGCGTGTGTTGTATGCACTGTTTTTAGTATATCAATGCGGGTTTTACCCTGCGTTGGGCTGTGTAACGCTTAGTTGTGTGTCATGGCGTTACGGTTTGGATAGGAATCAAAAGGTATGCCAACCATCAATCAACTGGTTCGTAAGCCGCGGATGGCTGTGATCAGCAAGAATAAAGTACCGGCGTTGGAATGTTGTCCACAAAAACGTGGCGTGTGTACGCGTGTTTATACAACGACGCCGAAAAAACCGAATTCAGCCTTGCGCAAGGTGTGCAAGGTGCGTCTGACCAATAGTTTTGAAGTCATTTCATATATTGGTGGCGAAGGGCACAATCTTCAGGAACACTCTGTGGTTCTGATTCGCGGTGGTCGTGTTAAAGATTTGCCGGGTGTCCGGTATCACACGGTTCGTGGCTCCCTGGATACCCAGGGTGTCAAGGATCGTAAACAGGCTCGTTCTAAGTACGGAACGAAACGTCCAAAAGCGGCGTAACCGCCGTTTAGTAAGTGGCTGCTCTATTGGGTGGCTGTGAGGGCTGGCTTCAATATTAATTTTGCGTCGGTCTTCAGCTGAATTTATAGTGAAAGGTCAATATGCCTCGTCGTCGTGAAGTTCCTAAGCGCGATATTTTGCCGGATCCTAAATTCGGTAATGTCGAAGTTTCCAAGTTCATCAATACCATTATGCTAAGTGGCAAGAAGTCGGTTGCCGAGCGTATCGTTTATGGCGCATTCGATATTATTGCTTCTAAAGCCGGTAAAGATCCCATTGAAGTATTTGGTTTGGCAATGAATAACGTCAAGCCGCTGGTTGAGGTCAAGAGCCGTCGCGTTGGTGGTGCTAACTACCAGGTTCCGGTGGAGGTGCGTCCAAGTCGCCGTATGGCGCTAGCTATGCGCTGGTTGCGTGAGTTTGCCCGTAAGCGTTCCGAAAAATCCATGGATCAGCGCTTGGCGGCAGAAATGCTGGAGGCTGCAGAAAATCGCGGTGGCGCGGTGAAAAAGCGCGATGAAGTGCATCGAATGGCGGATGCTAACAAGGCGTTTGCACACTTCCGTTTTTAATATTTTTATAGCTAATAGCTGGTGGTATATGGCTGCCAGTAAATGTTCTTTATCAATGAAGGCTTAAACGTGGCACGTAAAACCCCTATTGAGCGCTATCGTAATATTGGTATCAGCGCGCATATTGACGCCGGAAAAACAACGACAACCGAGCGAATTCTTTATTACACCGGCGTAAACCATAAACTTGGCGAAGTGCATGATGGCGCGGCAACCATGGATTGGATGGAGCAGGAACAGGAGCGAGGTATTACCATTACCTCTGCCGCGACGACCTGTTTCTGGAAGGGTATGGACATGCAATACCCTGAACATCGGTTCAATATCATTGATACGCCGGGGCACGTTGACTTTACGATTGAGGTTGAGCGCTCGATGCGTGTGCTTGATGGCGCTTGCATGGTGTACTGTGCGGTGGGGGGTGTGCAGCCACAGTCAGAAACTGTATGGCGACAGGCTAATAAATACAAAGTGCCCCGTTTGGCCTTTGTCAATAAGATGGATCGACAAGGGGCTGACTTTTTTAAGGTTGTCGAGCAGATGATTTCACGTCTGAAGGCAACCCCTGTGCCTATCGTTATTCCAATTGGTAAAGAAGATTCTTTTGCTGGCGTTGTCGATCTAATTAAGATGAAAGCGATCATCTGGGATGAGTCATCCCAGGGGATGAAGTTCGAACACCGTGATATTCCTGCCGATTTGCAAGGCTTGGCGGAAGAATGGCGCAGCAAGATGGTTGAGTCGGCGGCAGAGGCCTCTGAGGATTTGATGGATAAATACCTCGAGAGTGGCGACTTGACTGAAGCGGAAATCCTGCAAGGGCTTCGTGCGCGCACCATCAATTGCGAAATTCAGCCGATGCTATGTGGTACAGCATTCAAGAACAAAGGTGTGCAGCGGATGCTTGATGCGGTTATTGAGTTGTTGCCTTCTCCGGTCGATATTCCGCCCGTGGTAGGTGAAGATGAGAATGGGCAGCTAGTATCGCGCAATGCGGATGATAATGCGCAATTTTCTGCGCTGGCTTTCAAGTTGATGACTGACCCATATGTAGGGCAGTTGACGTTTATCCGTGTTTACTCGGGGGTGCTCAAGTCGGGAGATACGATTCTTAATCCGGTAAAGGGGCGCAAGGAACGTATCGGGCGTTTACTTCAGATGCATGCCAATAATCGTGAAGAGGTTAAGGAAGTTTTGGCCGGTGACATTGCTGCCTGTGTTGGCTTGAAAGAAGTCACGACGGGCGACACGCTTTCTGAACCGAGTGCGCCAGTTACGCTCGAACGCATGGAATTCCCTGAGCCAGTAATTCATATTGCTGTTGAGCCAAAGACCAAAGTTGATCAAGAAAAAATGGGAGTTGCGTTAGGTCGTTTGGCGCAAGAGGACCCGTCGTTTCGTGTGCGTAGTGACGAAGAGTCGGGGCAGACTATTATTTCTGGCATGGGCGAATTGCATCTTGAGATTATCGTTGATCGCATGAAGCGTGAGTTTGGTGTAGATGCGAACGTAGGGGCACCACAAGTCGCTTATCGTGAGTGCATCAAGAAAGCAGTTGAACAAGAGGGTAAGTTCGTCAAGCAGTCTGGTGGTCGCGGGCAGTATGGTCACGTTTGGATCAAACTGGAACCGAACGAGGCGGGTAAAGGCTACGAATTTGTCGATGCCATCAAAGGTGGTACAGTCCCGCGTGAATATATTCCTGCCGTCGATAAAGGCTTGCAGGATGCGATTAAGAGCGGTGTGCTGGCAGGTTTCCCTGTTGTTGATATTAAATTTACCTTGTTTGATGGCTCATATCATGATGTTGACTCAAACGAAAATGCTTTCCGTATGGCGGCTTCTGCGGCCTTTAAGGAGGGGATGAAAAAGGCTCAGCCAGCTTTGCTTGAGCCAATGATGTCGGTCGAAGTGGAAACGCCTGAAGAGTATATGGGTAATATTATGGGCGACCTTTCTGGGCGGCGTGGTATCGTGCAAGGAATGGAAGACCTGCCTGGCGGTATTAAGGCAATCAAAGCGGAAGTCCCCTTGGCTGAGATGTTTGGTTATGCAACGACGGTGCGCTCGCTTTCACAAGGGCGGGCAACATACTCTATGGAATTCAAACATTATGTTGAGGCGCCAAAAAATGTCGCCGAGGCTGTGATCAACAAGAAGTAATAGTAACTTTGATTATTGAGGATATAAAAAATGGCAAAGGCGAAATTTGAGCGGACGAAGCCGCACGTGAATGTTGGGACGATTGGTCACGTGGATCATGGTAAGACGACGTTGACGGCGGCGATCACGACGATTCTGTCGAAGAAATTTGGAGGAGAGGCCAAGGGCTACGATCAGATTGACAACGCGCCGGAAGAAAAGGCGCGCGGGATCACCATCAACACTTCACACGTTGAATACGAAACCGAAAATCGTCACTACGCCCACGTTGACTGCCCGGGGCACGCCGACTACATCAAAAACATGATCACCGGTGCGGCCCAGATGGACGGAGCCATCCTCGTAGTTTCTGCGGCGGACGGCCCCATGCCGCAAACGCGGGAACACATCCTGCTTGCTCGCCAAGTCGGCGTTCCCTGTATCATCGTTTTTCTCAACAAATGCGACATGGTCGATGACGCCGAACTTCTTGAACTCGTTGAAATGGAAGTACGCGAACTACTCTCCAAATACGAATTCCCGGGCGACGACATCCCCATCATCAAAGGCAGCGCACTGAAAGCCATAGAAGGCGACACCAGCGATCTCGGGGAAGGCGCCATTTTAGCCTTGGCTGCGGCACTCGACAGCTACATCCCCGCGCCTGAACGCACCATTGACAAACCCTTCCTGCTCCCGATCGAAGACGTATTCTCCATTTCTGGACGAGGCACCGTCGTGACCGGACGTGTCGAACGCGGCATCATCAAAGTTGGTGAAGAAATCGAAATTGTCGGCATCAAACCCACCCAGAAAACCACCTGTACCGGTGTTGAAATGTTCCGCAAACTGCTCGATCAAGGCCAGGCAGGCGACAACGTGGGCGTTCTTCTGCGTGGCACCAAGCGAGAAGAAGTTGAGCGCGGACAAGTGCTTGCCAAGCCGGGTACCATCACCCCGCATACGCACTTCACGGGCGAAGTCTATGTCCTCTCCAAGGAAGAAGGTGGCCGTCACACCCCCTTCTTCAACAACTACCGTCCGCAGTTCTACTTCCGGACTACAGATGTTACGGGTGCCATCACTCTGCCGGAGGGCACTGAAATGGTGATGCCGGGCGACAATGTTGCCATGACGGTCAAACTGATCGTACCGATCGCCATGGAAGAAGGCTTGCGCTTTGCTATCCGCGAAGGCGGTCGTACCGTTGGCGCCGGCGTAGTAACCAAGATTATCGAATAACAGTCATCGGGGCGGTCGCTGGTGCTGCCGCCCCTTCGTTCTTTGGGAAAAATATGCAAAATCAGAAAATTCGCCTGCGTTTGAAGGCTTTTGACTATCGACTGATTGATCAGTCGGCACAAGAAATTGTTGAAACTGCTAAGCGTACAGGGGCTGTTGTTCGAGGGCCTGTACCCTTGCCGACAAGGATCCAGCGTTTTGATATTCTGCGTTCGCCGCATGTTAATAAAACTTCGCGTGATCAGTTCGAAATTCGTACACACATGCGTTTGATGGATATTATTGATCCGACAGATAAAACAGTTGATGCATTGATGAAGCTTGATCTCCCTGCAGGGGTGGATGTTGAAATCAGATTGCAGTGAGTGGAATTTTTAGTTATAATTTCACCCCTTTGGTTGGGGTAATTCCCTTGTGTTTGTAGTACTTGCCGGCCAATCGCAGCCGGAAAGAGGAGAATAATCATGAGTTTAGGCCTTGTTGGGCGCAAGGTCGGCATGACGCGTATTTTTACCGATGATGGCTTGTCCATTCCGGTGACAGTGCTTGATGTGTCGAATAATCGTATTGCCCAAGTTAAAACACCTGAAAATGATGGTTATGCCGCGATTCAAGTAGTGCATGGTAAGCGCCGTCCTTCTCGAGTAGGCAAACCGTTGGCAGCGCATTTTGCTAAGGCTGGAGTTGAGGCGGGTAGTGTGCTCAAGGAGTTTGTTGTTGGTGCTGATGATCTTGACCGCTTTAAGCCAGGTGACCAAGTCGGTGTCGATATTTTTAGTGTTGGACAGAAAATTGATGTGACGGGCCGTTCAATCGGTAAAGGTTTTCAAGGTGGTATCAAGCGCCATAATTTTGGTTCTCAGCGCGCCTCTCATGGTAACTCGGTATCGCATAATGCTCCTGGATCTATTGGTATGAATCAAGATCCTGGGCGCGTTTTTCCGGGTAAAAAAATGTCTGGTCATCTGGGTGATGCTAAGCGAACGCAACAAAATCTTGAAGTGATTCGCGTTGATGTTGATCGCCAATTGTTGTTGGTTAAGGGTGCTGTTCCCGGCTCAAAAGGCTCGAGTCTGATCGTGCGCCCTGCGGTTAAAGCGGGGGCATAAATGGAGCTCAGGTTAATTGATGATCTGGGTCAGGAGTCTGGTCGTATGCAGGCTTCCGATGACCTGTTTGCTCGTGAATATAACGAAGCGCTAGTGCACCAAGTGGTTGTGGCTTATCAAGCCAATGCACGCAGTGGCAATCGAGCACAAAAGGATCGTGGTCAGGTTAGGCACACCACGACCAAACCTTTTCGTCAAAAAGGTACTGGCCGTGCGCGCGCCGGTATGTCTTCTTCTCCTTTGTGGCGTGGTGGTGGGCGAATCTTTCCAAATTCCCCAGACGAAAATTTTAGCCAGAAATTAAATAAAAAAATGTATCGTGCTGGAATGGCGTCAATTCTTTCTCAGCTGGTACGTGAGGATCGTTTGTCTGTGGTCGATTCTTTTGTTATTGATGTGCCAAAAACTAAGGTTTTTGCACAAAAGATCAAAAATATGGGTTATGGCCCGGTGTTGGTCGTAACTGATAGTCTTGATGAGAACATTTACTTGGCGTCGCGTAATTTGCCGAATGTGTTGGTGCTGGGTGTCAATGAGGCAGATCCTGTGTCGTTAATTCGTTTTCCAAAAGTGCTGGTGACCAAAAAAGCAGTGGCCAAGTTTGAGGAGATGTGGGGATGAATCAACAGCGTTTGATGCAAGTATTGCTAGCGCCCCAGATCTCTGAGAAGGCGACTTATATTGCTGATAAGAATGGACAGATAATTTTCCGCGTTATTGCTGATGCAAGTAAGCCTGAAGTTAAGGCGGCGGTTGAGTTACTATTTAAAGTAGTTGTTAAATCAGTGCAGATTGCCAATGTAAAAGGTAAGCAAAAGCGTTTTGGTCGTGGCACAGGTGTACGTAAAAGTTGGAAAAAAGCCTATGTTAATCTGATGCCTGGTCAAGAGATCAATTTTGTTGATGGGGGGGCTGCATAATGGCGCTCGTCAAGCTTAAACCGACATCGCCAGGGCGTCGCGCTGTCGTCAGGGTTGTTACGCCAGGTTTACATAAGGGGAAAGCGTACGCGCCTTTGCTTAAATCGCAGTCAAAGAAAGCGGGACGTAATAATAATGGGCATATTACGACGCGTCACCAAGGTGGTGGGCATAAGCAACATTACCGGATTATTGATTTTAAACGAAATAAAGATGGCATTCCTGCTAAGGTTGAACGTTTAGAGTACGACCCAAATCGTACAGCAAATATTGCTTTGCTACTTTATGCGGACGGGGAGCGGCGGTATGTGATTGCCGCTAAGGGGTTGGTTGTTGGTCAGCAGATTCTGAGTGGTGTTGATGCTCCAATCAGGCCTGGCAATGCATTGCCTATTCGTAATATTCCTGTTGGTACAACGATTCATTGCGTGGAAATGATTCCTGGCAAAGGTGCCCAGCTGGCACGTTCTGCGGGAGCGTCTGTGCAGTTGTTGGCGCGCGAAGGTGTGTATGCTCAACTTCGTTTGCGATCAGGAGAAGTGCGCCGTGTACATGTCGAATGTCGAGCGACGGTGGGTGAAGTTGGTAACGAAGAGCATAGCCTGCGCTCAGTTGGTAAGGCTGGCGCCAATCGGTGGCGTGGTATTCGCCCGACTGTTCGTGGTGTGGTGATGAATCCAATTGATCACCCGCATGGTGGTGGTGAAGGAAGGACTTCCGCTGGTAGGGATCCGGTAAGTCCATGGGGCGTTAAAACTAAGGGTTATCGTACGCGTAGTAATAAGCGTACGAATTCGATGATCGTGCAGCGTCGTCACAAACGTTAAGAGGTAAAAATATTATGGGACGTTCTGTTAAAAAAGGCCCGTTTGTCGATGCTCATTTGATCAAAAAGGTCGACGTTGTGCGTACGACCAGCGATAAGCGGCCGATTAAAACGTGGTCACGCCGGTCAACGATTTTGCCGGATTTCGTAGGCCTGACTATTGCTGTCCATAACGGCAAGCAACATATTCCGGTTTATGTTACGGAAAATATGGTGGGCCATAAACTTGGTGAGTTTTCTTTGACCCGTACTTTTAAGGGTCATACTGCCGGAAAAAAGGCGAAGAAGTAGGGGATATATATGGAAACTCGTGCTATTTTGCGTGGCGTCCGCTTGTCCGACCAAAAAGGACGTTTGGTGGCTGACCAGATTCGTGGTTTGTCGGTAAGTAAGGCGCTGGATATTCTTACTTTTAGTTCGAAAAAAAGTGCTGGTATTATCAAAAAGGTTTTAGAGTCGGCGATTGCTAATGCTGAACATAATGATGGCGCTGATATTGATGAACTGAAGATTAAATCAATTTATGTTGAAAAAGGTATGGTTCTTAAGCGTTTTACCGCTCGTGCTAAGGGGCGTGGTAATCGGATCAGTAAACCGACCTGTCATATTTTCCTGACCGTTGGGAGCTAAAGGAAGAATAATGGGACAAAAAATACACCCGACTGGTTTTCGCTTGGCGGCAACGCATGACTGGTCTTCGCGTTGGTATGCAAATAGTAAAGAGTTTGCCAGCATGCTAAATCAGGACGTACAGGTTCGTGATTTTCTTAAAGAAAAACTAAAACACGCTTCTGTTGGCCGAGTTCTAATCGAACGTCCGGCAAAAAATGCTCGTGTGACGATTTTCTCTGCGCGTCCAGGTGTTGTGATTGGTAAAAAAGGCGAAGAGATTGAAAATCTTCGTTCGGCTTTGCAAAAAATTATGGGCGTACCAGTACATATTAGTATTGAGGAAATACGTAAACCAGAGCTTAGTGCCCAATTGATTGCTGATTCAATTACACAGCAGCTCGAGAAGCGGATTATGTTTCGTCGAGCTATGAAGCGCGCAATGCAAAATGCCATGCGTCTTGGTGCTCAGGGCATAAAGATTATGAGTTCTGGGCGTCTTAATGGTGCGGAAATTGCTCGCTGCGAGTGGTATCGCGAAGGCCGAGTACCTCTTCATACTTTACGTGCAGATATTGATTATGCGACTTCGGAAGCGCTGACAACATACGGAATTATTGGTGTTAAGGTTTGGGTTTATAAAGGTGAGACACTTGATCGAAATGAACGTCCAGTGTTGGTGCCTGAAGTAGCTGAAGAATCTGCGCGGAAAGCACGTCGTGCCGTGAAGTTGCCAGGCGATGGCGATGCAAAACCGCGGACACAAACTATAAAAATGAAATCTGGTGCAAAGAAAGAGGATGTTTCACCATACGATGAGACAAAACTGCCGGCAAGGCGCGTAAGAAAGGCGGGAACTGAAGATGCTGCAGCCAACTAGAAGAAAATATCGCAAGGAGCAGAAGGGACGTAATACTGGTTTAGCGACGCGTGGCGTCAAAGTCAGTTTCGGAGATTTTGGTCTTAAGGCTACTGAACGTGGTCGTCTTACGGCGCGCCAAATCGAGGCAGCGCGTCGTGCTATGACGCGCCATATTAAGCGTGGTGGTCGTATCTGGATTCGTATTTTCCCAGACAAGCCGATTTCAAAAAAACCTGCAGAGGTGCGTATGGGTAACGGTAAAGGTAATCCTGAGTATTATGTTGCCGAAATCCAGCCCGGTAAGGTTCTTTATGAAATGGATGGTGTCGACGAGGCTTTGGCGCGCGAGGCATTTGCGTTAGCGGCAGCCAAATTGCCTATTTCGACAACTTTCGTCACACGCATGGTAGGGTAAATATGAAAGCTAGCGAACTCAGGGTAAAAAATATTGATGAGTTGCACAAAGAGTTACTTGATTTGCTCAAAATGCAATTTAACCTGCGTATGCAATCAGCGACTCAGCAGCTAAATAATCACAGTCAGATCGCTAAGGTGCGTCGTGATATTGCGCGTGTTCGCACTCTTATCCATGAAAAGGCGGAATAAATCATGAGTGAAAAAAAAATGATTAAGCGCATGCTGATTGGGCGCGTAGTAAGTGATAAGATGGAAAAAACAGTAACTGTACTGGTTGAACGTCGTGTCAAACATCCAATGTATGACAAAATTATTGTTCGCTCTAGTAAGTATCATGCGCACAATGATGCCAACATGGCAAAAATTGGCGATCTTGTTGAAATTCAAGAGAGTCGCCCCTTATCGAAAACTAAAGCTTGGTCTGTAGTCAGATTAGTAGAGAAGGCTGTTATGATTTAAGCCTTGCTATTTTTTATTATTAGAGATAAAATCTACTTTTCAGACTTTCCCTTTGAGAAGGGGTAGGCCTTCTCTTAACACGGGATCCAAGACTGGCCGCAACTTACTGAAAAATATGCGGAACAAGTTGGAGAATTAAATAATGATTCAAATGCAAACGATTTTAGACGTCGCAGATAACACTGGTGCGCGTTCAGTAATGTGCATTAAAGTGCTTGGCGGTTCTAAGCGCCGGTATGCTGGCGTTGGAGATGTTATCAAGGTCAGTGTTAAGGATGCTGCTCCACGTGGTCGTGTCAAAAAAGGTGATGTTTATAGTGCGGTTGTTGTGCGCACAGCTAAAGGCGTTCGTCGTCAAGATGGTTCGCTGGTTAAGTTTGATGATAATGCGGCTGTGCTTCTCAATAATAAACTAGAACCGATTGGTACGCGTATTTTTGGGCCTGTGACACGTGAGTTGAGGAGTGAACGATTTATGAAGATCGTATCGCTGGCGCCGGAAGTTTTATAAGGAACGGCCATGGAAAAAATTCATAAAGGCGATGAGGTGGTAGTTATTGCCGGTAAAGACAAGGGGAAGCGAGGTACAGTGCTTCGTTATGTCAAGGTTGGATATGTTGTGGTGGAAGGGGTTAATCGTGTTAAAAAGCATACCAAGCCAAATCCGGTTAAAGGAGTTGTTGGCGGTCTTTTAGAAAAAGATATGCCAATACATGTTTCAAATATTGCTATTTATAATCCTTTGACTAAAAAAGCAGATCGGGTTGGATTTAAATGGATTGATGATGGCAAAAAGAAAGTGCGTATTTTTAAATCCGGTGGTGAAGTTGTGGGGGCATAAGGATTATGGCGCGTTTACTAGATCACTATAAAAGTCATATAGTGAAAGATTTAATAGAAAAATTTGGTTATAAATCGGTCATGGAAGTACCTCGCATTACCAAAATAACCTTAAATATGGGTGTTGGCGAGGCTGTGGCGGATAAAAAAATTCTTGAATTTGCTGTAAATGATATGGCTAAAATTTCAGGGCAAAAGCCAGTTATTACTAAAGCGCGTAAATCAATTGCTGGTTTTAAAATTCGTGATGGTTATCCTATTGGTTGTATGGTGACGCTGCGTAGTTTACGTATGTACGAATTTATTGATCGCTTAGTAACAATTGCTTTGCCCAGAGTGCGTGATTTTCGTGGTATTTCGGGTAAAAGTTTTGACGGACGTGGTAATTATAATATGGGCATTAGGGAGCAAATTATTTTTCCTGAAATTGAGTACGATAAAATCGATGCGTTGCGTGGAATGAATATTAGTGTGACAACGACTGCGAAGACTGATGAAGAAGCAAAAGCTTTATTGGCTGCGTTTAAATTTCCGTTTAGAAATTGAGGAAAAGATGGCGAAACTTGCATTAATCAATCGAGAAGCTAAGCGCCGTAAAATGGTTGAAAAATTTAAGATTAAGCGAGCGGCCTTGGATGCGGTGATTCATGATAACAGTCGTAGTGAAGAAGAGCGTGATAATGCGCGCTTAAAATTACAGAATTTACCCCGTAACTCCAGTCCAGTTCGTTTGCGTAATCGTTGTCAGTTAACGGGTCGTCCGCGTGGCGTTTTTCGTAAGTTTGGTTTGGGGCGCGGTAAATTGCGCGATTTGGTGATGCGCGGTGAAGTCCCGGGTGTAACTAAGGCCAGCTGGTAGGTGGGAGAAAGGTTATGAGTATGAGCGATCCGATCAGTGATATGCTGACACGTATCCGCAATGCCCAGATGGCAAATAAGGCGTCGGTTGTTATGCCGTCTTCGAAACTCAAATTAGCCATTGTTAAAGTATTAGAGGAAGAAGGATATATAGATGGCTATTCAGTTCGTGAGCAAGATAAAAAATCAATTCTTGAAATTGGCTTGAAATATTATGCAGGTCATCCAGTGATTGAGCGTATTGACCGTGTTTCAAAGCCTGGCTTGCGAATTTATAGAGGAGTTAACAATATTCCTCGTGTAATGAATGGTTTGGGGGTTGCAATTGTGTCAACGCCTAAAGGAGTAATGACTGATCGCAAAGCCCGCGCTGCTAATGTTGGTGGCGAAGTGTTGTGTGTTGTTGCATAAGCTGAGGGGAAATTATGTCCCGCGTTGCTAAAAATCCAATAATTTTACCGTCGGGAGTAGAGGTTACTTTGGGACGGGAAAAAATTTCTGTTAAGGGGCCGTTGGGTTTTATTGAAATGGATGCTAACCCTGCGGTTAAAATTGAGAAAGAAGGCACATCGTTGTTGTGTAGCCCTAGTGATGAGTCTGTGAGTGCTAATACTTTGTCTGGAACGATACGGGCAATTCTCGCTAATATGGTGACAGGTGTTAGTCAAGGATTTGAGCGTAAATTGGTTTTGCATGGTACCGGGTATCGTGCTCAGGTGCAGGGTGATACGTTAAATTTGATGTTAGGGTTTTCTCATCCTGTGGTATATAAGATGCCTGTTGGTATCAAATGTGAAACGTCTTCGCAAACTGAAATCCTTATTAAGGGAGTTGACAAGCAGTTGGTTGGTCAGGTGGCAGCAGATGTTCGGGCATATCGAAAACCTGAGCCATATAAAGGTAAAGGTGTGCGCTATTCTGACGAAGTTATTATTCTTAAAGAAACTAAGAAGAAGTAAAGGTGCGTTAAATGGTTAAAAAAAATCAAGCGCGCTTGCGTAGAGCTCGCCAAACTCGGCTTAAAATTGCAGAGCTAAGGGTGTTGCGTTTGTCGGTACATAGAACAAATCTTCATATTTATGCTCAAATTTTTTCGTCTTGTGGTTCTAAGGTTTTAGCTTCAGCATCAACTCTTGATTCAGAAGTTCGTAAAAATATTGCGAATGGTGGAAATGCCAAAGCGGCAACGGTTGTTGGTAAATTGATTGCCGAGCGCGCAAAAAAAATAGGAGTTGAGCATGTGGCCTTTGATAGAGGAGGATTTCAATATCATGGGCGAATTAAAGCGCTAGCTGAGGCTGCGCGTGAAGCTGGGCTTAAATTCTAAGCCAGTCAAAAAGATCGGAGTAAAGGTTTATGGCAAAACCACAAAGTAAAAAAACGCAACAGGTCGATAAGCCGGATGATGGCCTGCGTGAGAAAATGGTTTCGATTAATCGAGTGACCAAAGTTGTGAAAGGTGGGCGGATTCTTGGTTTTGCGGCACTAACTGTTGTCGGTGATGGTGATGGGCGCGTTGGCATGGGTAAAGGTAAGTCACGTGAAGTTCCCGTGGCTGTACAAAAAGCAATGGAAGAGGCTCGTCGTCGTATGGTTCGGATCAGTCTTAAGGGGGGGACTTTACATCATGCCCTTGTTGGTCGTCATGGCGCTTCAGTTGTTATGATGCAACCTGCTCCTGAAGGGACAGGGATTATTGCAGGAGGCGCTATGCGTGCGGTGTTTGATGTTTTGGGAATGACCAATGTTGTTGCTAAAGCGCATGGCTCGACGAATCCTTACAATATAGTCCGCGCTACGATTAATGGTTTAATGACGATGAATACTCCTGCTGAGATTGCTGCAAAACGTGGCAAATCCATAGAAGAAATTATGGAATAAAAATGGCTGAAAAAAAAATTAAAGTAACTCTTGTTAAGAGTCTAATTGGTACGAAACAATCGCATCGTGCTACCGTGCGTAGTTTAGGATTGCGTCGCCTAAATAGTAGCGCTGAGTTACAAGATACACCGGCGATTCGTGGTATGGTTCATAAAGTCGCTTATCTCGTAAAGTGTGAGGTTGTAAAATGAAACTCAATACTATTCAGCCTGCAAATGGTGCAACTCATGCTAAACGGCGTCTTGGTCGGGGTATGGGTTCTGGTTTGGGGAAAACTGGTGGGCGTGGCCATAAAGGTCAGAAATCGCGTGCAGGCGGTTTCCATAAGGTAGGATTTGAAGGTGGCCAGATGCCATTGCAGCGTCGTTTGCCGAAACGTGGTTTTATTTCCTTGACTAACTGGCGTAATGCTGAAATTCGTTTGTCAGAAATTGATGCTTTGCCTGTTGATAAAATTGATTTGTTGGTGCTTATGCAAGCCAATCTGGTTTCACAGCATGCATTGTCAGCTAAAGTAATATTGTCCGGAAAAATTATGCGCAAGGTGACACTGAAAGGTATTGGTGTGACTAAAGGAGCAAGAGCCGCGATTGAAGCAGCTGGCGGTTGTATTGTGGAATAAATTTTATTTTTTAATAGTGATATCTCTTGGCTACTAATTTTTCCCAAGTCAACAAAGCAAGTAAATACGGCGATCTTAAGCGCCGTCTTTTCTTCTTACTTGGCGCTTTGATTGTATATCGTATTGGCGCACATATTCCTGTGCCTGGAATTAATCCTCAGGTGCTTAGTGAATTGTTTGGTAATCAGCAAGGCGGTATTTTGGGAATGTTCAATATGTTTTCGGGCGGCGCTTTACGGCGTTTTACAATTTTTGCGCTCGGAATCATGCCGTATATTTCTTCTTCAATTATTATGCAGTTAATGACGCATGCTAGCCCACATCTTGAAGCGCTCAAAAAAGAAGGGGAGGCTGGTCGGCGTAAGATTACTCAATATACTCGTTATGGTACGGTTGTATTGGCCTTGTTTCAAGGTATTGGTATTGCAGTTGCAGTCGAATCACAACCTAATTTGGTGCTTAACCCGGGGCTGATGTTTCGCTTTGTTACTGTAACAACTTTGTTAACAGGTACAATGTTTTTGATGTGGTTAGGAGAACAAATTACAGAACGTGGTTTAGGGAATGGAATTTCTATCATTATTTTTTGTGGGATTGCAGCAGGATTGCCTAGTGCAATTGTTGGAATGCTTGAGTTGGTTAAGAATGGAGCCATGCATCCGCTTTCAGCTTTATTTATTTGTGTTTTAGTTGTTGTTGTGACTGGTTTTGTTGTATTTATTGAACGCGGTCAGCGAAAAATTTTAGTGAATTATGCTAAGCGACAAATTGGAAATAAACTATATGGTGGTCAAGCATCTCACTTACCGCTTAAATTAAATATGTCTGGTGTTATTCCGCCAATTTTTGCTTCATCTATTATTTTGTTTCCTGCAACTTTGGCTGGGTGGTTTGGTTCTGGCGATTCGATGCGCTGGCTTAGAGACTTGGCGGCTGGGTTATCTCCAGGGCAGCCTGTTTATGTAATTTTATATGCGGTGGCGATTATATTTTTTTGTTTTTTCTATACTGCATTGGTGTTTAATCCTAAAGAAACTGCAGACAATTTGAAAAAAAGTGGTGCGTTTGTACCAGGTATCCGCCCAGGTGAACAGACAGCCAGATATATTGATAAGATTTTGATGCGTTTAACCTTGCTTGGTGCAACTTATATTACGATTGTGTGTTTGTTGCCAGAGTTTTTGATTCTTAAATGGAATGTACCATTTTATTTTGGCGGAACTTCATTACTGATTATTGTTGTGATTACGATGGATTTTATGACGCAAGTCCAGTCATATCTTATGTCACAGCAGTACGAGGGTCTTCTTAAAAAAGCAAATTTTAAAGGGACTGGCTTGTCAGCTAGATAACACATGGCAAAAGAAGATCTAATTGAAATGCAGGGAGAAATAATTGAAAACCTGCCAAATGCAACATTTAAGGTAAAGCTAGAAAATGGTCATGTTGTTTTAGGATTTATTTCGGGGAAAATGCGCATGCATTACATCCGGATTTTACCTGGTGATAAAGTTACAGTTCAGTTAACGCCTTATGATTTAACTCGAGCCAGAATTGTTTTTCGAGCTAAATAAAGAATTTAATTATGCAGGGCCGAGATCTACTGTATGTCTCAACACTAAAAATAGGAGTAAGTTATGAAAGTATTGGCCTCTGTTAAACGTATTTGCCGTAAGTGCAGAATTATTAGGCGACACGGTGTTGTGCGGGTGATTTGTTCTGATCCGAGACACAAACAGCGTCAGGGGTAATCATTCTGCTTGAATGATTAAGAATGTATTTGTTAGTTTTGTTTATTTTGGGGTAAATCAATGGCCCGGATTGCAGGAGTAAATATTCCCAACCACCAACATACTGAAATTGCATTAACTGCAATTTATGGTATTGGCCGTAGTCGCGCACAACAAATTTGTGATGCTATAGGTATTGTGCGTTCAACCAAAGTCAAAGACTTGACGGATGCAGAAATGGATCGTTTGCGTGAGCAAGTTGCAAAATATACCGTTGAAGGCGATTTGCGGCGTGAAGTAACGATGAGCGTCAAGCGTCTGATGGATCTTGGATGTTACCGTGGTCTTCGGCATCGCAAAGGTTTACCTGTTCGCGGCCAACGGACGCGCACTAATGCACGGACGCGCAAAGGCCCGCGTAAAGCTATTGCTGGCAAAAAATAGGAATAGGGACTTGATATATTATGGCTAAAACGGCAACGAAGGTTCGTAAAAAAGTAAAAAAGAACATCGCTGAAGGTGTTGCTCATATTCATGCATCGTTTAATAATACGATTATTACGATTACTGATCGTCAAGGTAATGCTTTGGCATGGGCAACCTCTGGAGGAGCAGGATTTAAAGGTTCGCGCAAAAGTACACCATTTGCAGCACAGGTAGCTGCTGAAGCTGCTGGAAAAATAGCTGTTGAATATGGCGTTAAGAATCTGGAGGTTCGTATTAAAGGCCCTGGACCAGGACGCGAATCTTCTGTTCGGGCGCTTAATGCGCTTGGGATGAAGATTTCTATGATTACTGACGTGACGCCAATTCCACACAATGGTTGTCGGCCTCCTAAAAAACGTCGAATCTAGAGAGAAATCGCAGTGGCTTGGACTGCTAAAAAGTTTCAATCTGAGATTTTTAATCAGAAGTGATTGCGAGCCATTTGGGCGGTTAGTTAAAGGATGAGACATGCAAGATAGTGGACTTTTAAAACCACGTATTATTGATGTGCAGAGTTTGTCTCCAGTGCACGCTAAAGTAGTTATGGAGCCTTTTGAACGAGGGTATGGTTATACACTGGGTAATGCTTTGCGCCGTATTCTGCTTTCATCAATGCCTGGATATGCCGCAACAGAGGTTGTGATTGATGGTGTACTACATGAATATTCGACTATTGATGGTGTCCAGGAAGATGTGGTTGATATTCTTTTAAACCTAAAAGGAGTCGTTTTTAAGCTGCATCATCGTGATGAAGTTGTTTTGCAGCTTACAAAAGAAGGTGAAGGCGTTGTTCGTGCTGGCGATATTGTGCTTTCTCATGATGTTGAAATTATTAACCCTGATCATGTCATTGCGCATATCTCGCCCGGCGGAAAGTTGTCTCTTGAGCTGAAAGTAGAAAAAGGCCGTGGTTATGTGCCGGGAAATATTCGTCGTATTGGTGATGGTGGTAGAAATATTGGCAAACTGATTCTTGATGCTTCATTTAGTCCTATACGTCGTGTTAGCTATTCAGTAGAGAATGCGCGTGTTGAACAACGTACCGATCTTGATAAGCTGATTATGGAAATTGAAACCAATGGCGTACTTGAGCCTGAGGAATCAGTTCGTATAGCAGCACGCGTATTGATGGAGCAATTGTCTGTTTTCGCTGATCTGGAAGGTACTGCGTTGCCAGTTGAGCATCAAAAATCTATTCAGATCGATCCTTTGCTACTGCGCCCGGTGGATGATCTTGAGTTGACAGTTCGTTCAGCAAATTGCCTAAAAGCCGAGAATATTTACTATATTGGCGATTTGATTCAGCGTACTGAAAATGAACTTCTGAAAACACCGAACCTGGGTCGTAAATCACTTAATGAAATTAAAGAAGTACTAGCTGCCCGTGATTTGTCATTGGGTATGAAACTCGAAAATTGGCCGCCGGCGGGCCTTGACAAATAACCGCCCAGGCAAAAAGGAAGGAATCGATATGCGTCACCGTTTGGGGCTTCGTAAACTTAATCGCACCAGCTCGCATCGCTTGGCCATGCTGAGAAACATGACTGTTTCTTTGCTTCGTCATGAAACAATCAGAACAACTTTACCTAAGGCAAAAGAACTGCGTCGTGTTGCCGAGCCGATTATTACTTTGGGTAAAAAACCAAGTCTGGCAAATCGCCGCCTGGCTTTTGATCGTCTGCGTGATCGTGAGATTGTGGTCAAACTGTTCGATGAATTGGGACCGCGCTATGCTGCACGCAATGGCGGCTACCTGCGTATTCTTAAGTGTGGTTTTCGCGATGGCGACAATGCGCCGATGGCTTTAGTGTCTTTGCTGGATCAACCCGAAGTTGTTAGTGAGGATACCGCTGAATCACAAGCCGATTAATTTCTACATGATTGTAAAGCCCCGGCAGGAGAGATCTTTCCGGGGCTTTTTTATACGCATAGAAAACGACACAGGTCGACGATATTGTCGGTAAAATCTTTAAAAATTTTCGCATTCTCGGCTGAAATGGCGTGCCTTCTTTGACTCGTTTCTTCGATGCCTGACGAATGTGTTTCAATAGCAATTTTCGTGACTAGAAATGGAAGAGACAATGGAAAAAACAATAGTTTCTACCGCTTGCGCCCCTTCGGCTATTGGCGCCTATTCACAAGCTGTCAGAGTCGGTGATACCGTGTATCTGTCCGGCCAAATTGGTTTGGATTCGGCAAGCATGGAAATGGTTGAAGGTATTGATGCGCAAATTATCCGTGTTTTCGAAAACTTGAAGGCAGTTGCCGAGGCAGCGGGAGGATCGTTGTCTGATATCGTCAAGGTCAATGTCTATTTGACCGATCTGGAATATTTTGCCAAGGTCAACGAGACGATGTCCCGTTACTTTGCTGTTCCTTTTCCGGCGCGGGCGGCCGTGGGGGTGGCCGCGTTGCCACGAAAGGCGCTAGTCGAGGCGGATGCCGTGATGGTGCTCCCGATGCACACGCAATAACGGCAAAGCGTTGATGTCTGCGCTGGCGCGTGATCTGCGCAGCGACGCATGACCGACCCCGTTCAAATTACGATGGCGGCTGATGAAATCATTGCCCCGCCGGCAATCAAGGCCAAGCTGCGTAAGCTTGGACTGATCCGGCGCGATGATCTCATCCTGCATTTACCGGCGCGTTATGAAGATGAAACTGTAATCACGCAAATTGCGGTGGCATCCAATGGCATGGTAGTTCAGGTCGAGGCTATCGTGCTTGATGTTTCCGTGCAATTTCGCCCGCGCCGTCAGTTGGTTGCGCGTGTTGCCGATGCCAGTGGCGAACTGTACATACGTTTCCTAAATTTTTATGGGAACCAGCTTAAACAACTCGAGAAAGCGCGCGACGAAAAAGCGCCGCTGCGATTGTTCGGAGAAATTCGTTTGGGGTTTTTCGGCGCGGAAATGGTGCATCCGCGCTATCGGCTGGCAAGCCAGACGGTACTTCCCGATGCACTGACGCCGGTGTATCCGACGACCGCCGGCTTGTCACAAGCGATATTGCGCAAACAGATTTTGTCAGCGCTGAAAAGTGCCGACCTGTCCGAGCTGATTGACCCCGCCTGGCGGGATGCCCATGATTTCCCGGCATTTGACCAGGCGGTGCGTTTCCTGCACCAACCACCGCCAGAAACCGAGCCATCTGCTTTGCAACGGCACACACATCCGGCCTGGCGGCGTATCAAGTTCGACGAACTGCTGGCGCAGCAGATTTCCCTGCGGCGTGCCTATCGGGCACGGCGAAGTACTGGGGCGCCGGCTCTGGTCAGCCCAGGCCATCTTGCCGATCGGCTATTGGCGGCGTTGCCTTTTGCGTTGACCCGTGCGCAAAAGCGCGTCATGGCCGAAATCAGTCATGACCTGGCGCAAACCCACCCGATGCAGCGCCTCCTGCAAGGCGATGTCGGGAGTGGGAAGACCATACTGGCGGCGCTGGCTGCATGCCAAGCGATCGAAGCCGGCTATCAGGCGGCCTTTATGGCGCCGACAGAAATTCTGGCCGAGCAGCATTATCTAAAACTCAATGAATGGCTGACGCCGCTCGGTATCCAGGTCGTATGGCTGTCCGGTCGTCTCAAAAAATCAGTCAAGCAGGCGCGGCAGGCTCAGGCAGCCGGCGCATCGCATCTGCTGGTAGGGACGCATGCGCTGATTCAGGAGGGGGTCGATTTTGCCCGGCTGGGCCTGGCGATCATTGATGAACAGCACCGTTTTGGTGTGGCGCAGCGGCTTCAACTACGCAAGAAAGGTGCGAATCCACATCAGCTCATGATGTCGGCAACGCCGATTCCGCGTACCCTGGCGATGAGTTACTACGCCGATCTCGATGTTTCCGTGCTTGACGAAATGCCGCCAGGGCGGCGCCCGGTGACCACCAAGCTGGTGTCCGATGCACGGCGCGATGAGGTGATCGAACGCGTCCGCACGGTGATTGATGCAGGGCGGCAGGTATATTGGGTGTGCCCTCTGATCGAAGAGTCGGAGAAAATCGACCTGCAAGCAGCGCTCGATACGTATATGACGTTGACGCAGGCGTTACCCGAATGCCGTGTCGGCCTTGTACACGGCCGCCTCAAAGGCGATGAAAAAACTGCCATGATGGCCGCTTTTGCTGCCCGTGATATCGACATTCTGGTGGCGACGACAGTGATCGAGGTTGGTGTCGACGTGCCCAATGCCAGCCTGATGGTCATCGAACATGCCGAACGCTTCGGCCTGTCTCAGTTGCACCAGTTGCGTGGTCGGGTCGGGCGTGGGGCGCATGACTCGGTGTGCGTGTTGCTGTATCAAAAACCGTTGTCGCCGACAGCGCGGGCGCGTCTAAAAGTCATTTATGAAAACAATGACGGTTTTGAAATTGCCCGACAGGATCTGCGTCTGCGTGGGCCGGGCGAGTTTGTCGGCAGTCGCCAATCCGGGCTGCCGCTGCTGCGTTACGCCGATCTTGAGGCGGATACCGACCTCGTCGAAATGGCGCGGACGGTGGCGGAGCAGTTGCTGAACGAAGCGCCTGCGCGTGCGCAGCGCCATTTGCAGCGCTGGCTAGGCGGTCGCGAAGAAATGCTCAAGGTTTAGTGAGAATCACATCATGTCCAGTGAATTTTCCCGGTTATGCGAACGTTTCTTCCGCTATATGCGGCTGATGCGCCTGGATCGCCCCATTGGAATTTTGCTATTGCTTTGGCCGACGCTCTGGGCGCTGTGGCTTTCCGCGCATGGCTGGCCGGATGGGCGGGTACTGTGGGTTTTCCTGCTGGGCACCGTACTGATGCGTTCGGCCGGCTGTGTAATGAACGATTTGGCCGATCGTGATTTTGACCCGTATGTTGCGCGTACCAAAAATCGTCCGCTGGCTACCGGCGAAGTTTCGACCAAAGAGGCATGCATCCTGAGTCTTGTCTTGGTTTTCCTCGCCTTTTGCCTGGTGCTGGCATTACGCAACTGGCACTTGCTCGGCTGGTCGGTGATCGCCCTGTTTCTCGCCGCCACCTACCCGCTGACCAAACGCTTCCTGGCCATTCCGCAGGCGTATCTTGGCATTGCGTTTGGCTTTGGCATTCCGATGGCCTTTATTGCGCAACATGGCGCAGTGCCTCCAATCGCCTGGGAACTTCTGTTAGCCAATGTGTTCTGGGCGATAGCCTACGATACTGAATACGCCATGGTTGATCGTCCTGACGACCTCAAGATTGGCATCCATACCTCAGCAATTACTTTCGGCCGTTTTGACGTGGCGGCCGTCATGATTTGCTACGCCCTGACGCTCGGGCTGATCGGCTGGGTGGGCGCTCAAGCCGGGATGGGCGGAGCGTTCTATGCCGGTCTCGCCATTGCTGCGGCCATTGCCGCCTACCACTTTACGCTGATTCGCGGGCGCGAGCCGGCTAAGTGTTTCCAAGCCTTTATGCACAATAACTGGCTGGGACTGAGCATTTTTATCGGGATTGTTGTCGATTTCTCGCTTTCTAGTGGATGAATGGCGCATCTTGAGCGCGCGTTTTTGCCTTTCCTGCCTGCCAATAAAAAAGCCCGCTGGACGCGGGCTTTTGCATGTGGATGAAATATCCGGCGGGCGCTTGAACTGCCAAAATTGATCATGCCCCCATTATGTGAGGCGCTTACTCTTCCAGCAGGCTGCGCAGCATCCAGGCTGTTTTTTCGTGAACGTCAAGGCGTTGGGTCAGCAGATCGGTGGTCGGCTGGTCGTTGGCTTCGGTGACCAGCGGCAACAGGTCGCGCGCCGTGCGAGCCGTGGCTTCCTGCGCGGCAACGAGGAGAGCGACCATTTCCATCGCCTTCGGTGTGCCGACGGCGCCCGGAATTGTGCTGAGCTTCTTGTACTCGTCATAGCTGCCCGGCGCGATGACGCCCAGTGCGCGGATACGTTCAGCAATGACATCCAGTGCATTCCATTGTTCGGTGTATTGATCCATGAACATGGTATGCAGGGTGTTGAACATCGGTCCGGTGACATTCCAGTGGAAATTGTGCGTCATCAGATACAGCGTAAAGCTGTCAGCCAGCAGTTTGGACAGCCCCTTGGCAATGGCGATGCGATGTTCTTCGGAAATGCCGATGTCGATCTTGCGTACGTCGATTTTCGAGTCTTTCATTACAGTCTCCTGAACAGTGATGGAAAATGTCCGATCTATCTATTGCCACAGGCGTGGCAGCGTGACGCTATCGGGCGGTGTGCTTTGATCGGAAAGCATGTGCGCAGTGTACGTTCTCACCTGCCATAAATCCAATTGAAAGTGGCAATGTGTTTGATAGCGAAGGTTTATCAGGCAGCCTGGCCTATAATTCATTCGCTTTTCTATGGACCTGACCTGTCATGCATGATCACGACCTCCGCGATTTCATCACGCGCCTGGAAGGCATGGGCGAACTCAAACGTATCCGTGCAGAAATCGATCCCTATCTGGAAATGACAGAAATTTGCGACAGGGTATTGCGTGCGGGCGGCCCGGCCATTCTGTTTGAAAAGCCCAAAGGACATGACATTCCTGTGCTCGGCAACCTGTTCGGCACGCCGCGCCGCGTGGCGCTTGGCATGGGCGCGCAATCCACCGCTGCCTTACGCGAAGTCGGTCGGCTGCTGGCTTATCTCAAAGAGCCGGCGCCGCCTGCGGGGCTGAAGGATGCCTGGAAAAAATGGCCGATACTAAAGCAGGCGCTCCATATGGCGCCCAAGATTCGCACATCGGCGCCTTGCCAGGAGATTATCCGGGAAGGCCAGGCGGTCGATCTCTCGTGCTTGCCGATCCAGCATTGCTGGCCAGGCGATGCGGCGCCGCTGGTGACCTGGGGGCTGACGGTGACGCGTGGCCCGCAAGGCCTGCCGACCTCGAAATCGCGTCAGAACCTGGGCATTTACCGGCAGCAGGTGATCGGGCGCAACAAGCTCATCATGCGCTGGCTGGCGCATCGCGGCGGCGCACTCGACTTTCGTGACCATTGTCTGGCGCATCCTGGCCAGCCCTTCCCGGTCGCCGTTGCGCTGGGATGCGACCCGGCAACGATTCTTGGCGCGGTGACGCCGGTTCCCGACACCTTGTCCGAATACCAGTTTGCCGGCCTGCTGCGTGGTGCGCGTACCGAGCTGGTCAATTGCCTTGGCGACTTGCAGGTCAAGGCGGGGCTACAGGTGCCCGCCGCGGCGGAGATCGTGCTGGAGGGCGTTATCCAGCCGGATGAAACGGCATTGGAAGGCCCTTTCGGCGATCATACCGGCTACTACAACGAACAATCGATGTTTCCGGTTTTTACCGTCGAGCGCCTCACGATGCGTAAAAATCCAATTTATCACAGCACCTACACGGGCAAGCCGCCCGATGAGCCGGCCATGCTGGCCGTGGCGCTCAATGAAGTGTTCGTCCCGATTCTGCAAAAACAGTATCCCGAAATCGCCGATTTCTACCTGCCGCCGGAAGGCTGCTCGTACCGGCTGGCGGTGGTCAGCATCCGCAAACAGTATCCCGGTCACGCCCGCCGCATCATGTTCGGTATCTGGAGCTTTCTGCGTCAGTTCATGTACACCAAGTTCATTATCGTCGTCGATGACGACATAAACATCCGTGACTGGAAAGAGGTCATCTGGGCGATGACGACGCGCGTTGATGCGGCGCGCGATACCCTGATCACCGAGAATACGCCGATCGACGCGCTTGATTTCGCATCGCCGGTGGCGGGCCTCGGCAGCAAGATGGGCATCGACGCCACCCATAAATGGGCGGGGGAGACAAACCGCGAATGGGGGCGTCCGCTGGTCATGGACGAGGCAGTCAAGCGGCGCGTCGATGCGCTCTGGGATTCCCTCGGCCTGTAGTTATTGGCTGCTGGCGTTTGGCGAATGCCAATCACTGGAGGCCGTTTGTGGGCATGATTGACGGGATTCAAACCTGCGCCTTTTCAAGGCTGCGCCTGTGACGTGAACGTTGAGGCCTCACATTGACGCCATTACCGACAATAAAAATGATATTGCTTAAATTACTCAAATACCTGCTGATATTCGGCTTGCTCACCGCTGGCGCCGTGTATGCCTTTATCCGTTTTCATCCCGTATTCGGCGGCACGCCTGATGCGGCGAGCATGGCAAAAATCCGCGCCAGCAAAGCATTTGACGGAGAGCGGTTCAACAATCTGGAACCGACGGTGCTGCTGACCACCGACCACAAGCCTTCGTTGATCGATTGGGTGGTGTCGATGATGACGGCACCTGCCGATAAAAACCCGCAACAGCCATTGCCGTCCGAACCATTCGATGCCACGCAGCTGCAGGACGGAAAATTCGTCTGGTTCGGGCATTCCACCCTACTGTTTCAGACGGCGGGGCAACGCATCCTGACCGACCCGGTGTACTACCGCGCCTCCCCCGTGCCCTTCTTCGGCGGCAAACCCTTTGCCGCAGTGCATACGCCGCGTATTGTGGATCTGCCGGCCATTGATGCGGTGCTGCTCTCCCATGACCATTACGATCATCTCGACTATTACGCCATCAAGGAAATCAAGGACAAAGCCGCGCATTTTTACGTTCCGCTGGGCGTCAAGGCGCACCTGCAACGCTGGGGTGTGGCCGACGCAAAAATCACCGAACTCGACTGGTACGAAAGTGCCAAGCTAGGCAATGTAAGCTTCACGCTCGCCCCGGCGCGCCATTTCAGCGGCCGTAAGCTGGACAACCGTTTTTCCACCCTGTGGGGAGCGTGGGTGATCAAATCGCCCGATCTCTCGCTGTTCTTCGGTGCGGACGGTGGGTACGGCCGCCATTTTGCCGACATCGCCAGGCGTTATGCACCGTTTGATCTGGTAATGCTGGAAAATGGTTCCTACAACCAGGACTGGGCGCAGGTTCATGAGATGCCGGAAGAAACGGTCCGGGCGGCGCGCGACCTGGATGCTACTCGATTGATGCCGATACATTGGGCGAAGTTCGACCTGGCCTACCATCCCTGGACGGAACCGATCGAACGCCTGGAAAAAGCCAGCGCAAATGCGCCTTATGCCCTGATTATGCCCAAGATCGGCCAGATCTTCGACCTACAGAATCCGCCGCAGGAACGATGGTGGAAACAGGTGAAATGAGGCCGTCCAAAAAGATTGCCGCAACAAACGGCCGAACGTGTTTCCGATGCCGCTATATGCCGCTATGTGCAGGGTTTGCCGGCACCGTGCCGTCTGCCTTGACAGGGTGGTGTGTGGGTGTGTCGCCTGCTCCGTTCGCACGCTTACGCCGTCGCGCTCGGCTTCTTCCGGAAAATTGCGAAAAACGCGCGGATGCCCCGCCAGATTTTGGGCAGCAGCCAAAGCAGAAGAAGAATAAAAAGGCCAAGCAGAATCAGGAAAAGAATCGGGTGCGCCACAGCGATCCACAGCCCGGAGGCCGTCAGGACATCTTCGCCGAGCGAAGCCGTGACGTTGGAAAACGGTTCGGGTGACGTATTGATCAGCGCGCGACCGCCGGCCTTGGCGGCAAAGGTGCCGGCCGTCAGCGTGCCGCCGAGCAGCCCGGCGGCGACCATCAGCGCTGGGTCGTGTTCGCCCATGGCCAGTGCGGCCAGCAGCGCCCCGGCCGGGATGCGGATAAAGCCCTGGAGAGCATCCCAGAACGAATCGACGGCCGGCACCTTGTCGGCGAGAAATTCGATGCACAGCAAAACGCCGGAAAGGCCGATGATCCACGGGTTTTCGAGCACGCTGAGCGTCGCGGGCAGTTGCAGATAGCCGAGCCGCCCCAACAAACCCGCCAGAAAAACTACGGCATATAAGCGCATGCCGCTGGCCCAGGCCATGCCGCCAGCGAGCGCTAAGGATTGAAGGATATCCATGTCGGGAAATGCGGATGAGGAAAAAGCCGCCTATCAACGGGGGAGCGGACACCCTGCGGGGGAATGAGCATTTTACGGAAAAGTACGGAAAAGAAATGATCACCAGATATTGCGGGAGGAATCATTCCAGTGCCGCCGGCGATCCCATTTTATTTTTGGCGGATCTTGCCGTAAATCACCAGCAGGACGATGGCGGCAATGACCGAGGCAATGAACCCCGCGCCCTCGCCGGCCTGATACCAGCCAAGTGCCTGGCCGACGACGCCGGCGGTAAACGCACCGCCGATGCCGAGCAGCACGGTCATGATGAACCCCATGTTTTCCTTGCCTGGATGCAGCAGCTTGGCGATAAGACCGATGATGAAACCGAGAATGATCGTCCAGATGATACCCATGAGATAACCTCCAGAAATAACGGCGATTGCGGGTGATTCAGCGTTGAAGCGCCGTCAGGTTGAATGTGCGAAGCGCGCAACGCACAGGGGAAGAGGGAAAGTCTCGTGCAGAATCAAGTTCGCCTTCAGTCGTCGATGACCACGCTGGTGTACACCTCCTGCACGTCGTCCAGGCTTTCCAGCGCATCGAGCAGCTTTTGCATTTTGACGGCCTCTTCGCCGCTCAGTTCAGTTTCGTTTTCCGCCTTCATCGTGACCTGGCCGAATTCCGCCGTAAACCCGGCTGCCTCCAGTGCATCCTTAACCGCTATGTAATCGTTTGGCAGCGTGATGATTTCGATGGAGCCGTCATCGTTGGTGATCACATCATCCGCGCCGGCTTCGATCGCAGCGTCCATCAGCTTCGATTCATCGACGCCGGGCGCGAACAGCAGTTGGCCGCAATGCTTGAACTGGAAGGCCACGCAGCCGTCCGTGCCCATGTTGCCGCCGTGCTTGGTAAAGGCGTGGCGCACATCGGCCACGGTGCGCGTCCTGTTGTCCGTCAGACAGTCGACCATAATTGCCGCGCCGCCGATGCCGTAACCTTCGTAGCGAATTTCCACATACTCGACGCCTTCCAGCTCGCCTGTGCCTTTTTTGATTGCGTTTTCGATCTTGTCCTTCGGCATGTTGCAGGCCTTGGCCTTGTCGACGGCCAGCCGCAGGCGCGGGTTGAATCCGGGGTCGCCGCCGCCCATCTTGGCGGCGACGGTAATCTCTTTGGCGACCTTGGAAAAGGCGGCGCCGCGTTTTTCATCCTGGCGTCCCTTGCGGTGCTGGATGTTGGCCCATTTGGAATGTCCGGCCATGCTGTATTCTCCGACGTACAGTTGCGCGCGATGGGGCTTGCCTACCGGCGCGATGCATTGGTTGATTGAGGGTTGATAAATGCTTGATAATCAGGGCAGCTATTTTATCATTCCCGTATTTGCATTGATGCCCGCCTGCTTGGGCGGATTTCCGGGCATTGCTGATTGATTCTTTTCGACAGGAGTTTGTTATGGCTGAACCGCTTGTTGTCGCCCGCCACGGGCAAACCGATCTTGCCCTGCTGCCGGCATTGGCCAATCGCCACGGCCTGATTACCGGCGCGACGGGCACGGGCAAAACCGTGACCTTGCAGGTCTTGGCCGAGCGCTTTTCCTCCATCGGCGTGCCGGTGTTCATGGCTGACGTCAAAGGTGACCTGTCCGGCCTGGCCGCACCGGGCGCAGACAGCGACAAGCTCAAGCAGCGCCTGCAATCCCTGGGCATCAGCGACTGGACGCCGGAACGGTTTCCCGTCACCTTCTGGGACGTCACTGGCGAGCAGGGGCACCCGGTGCGGGCGACGGTTTCCGACATGGGGCCGGCTCTTTTCTCCCGCCTGCTCAAGCTCAACGACATCCAGTCGGGGGTTCTGCAACTCGTCTTCAAAATCGCCGACGACCAGGGGCTGCTCCTGCTCGACCTCAAGGATTTGCGGGCGATGGTGCAGCACGTCGGCGATTGCGCCAAAGAGTACACCACCGAATACGGCAACGTCTCGGCCGCCTCCATCGGCGCCATCCAGCGCGGCCTGCTGGCGCTGGAACAGCAGGGCGGCGAGCGCTTCTTCGGCGAACCGATGCTCGATATCGCCGATCTGATGCAGACCGACGGCGCACAGAACGGCAAAGGCCTCATCAACATCCTCGCCGCAGACAAACTGATGGCCTCGCCTGCGGTGTACTCGACCTTCCTGCTTTGGCTGCTCTCCGAACTGTTTGAAAGCCTGCCGGAAGTTGGCGACCCGGAAAAACCGCGGATGGTCTTCTTCTTCGACGAAGCCCACCTCCTCTTCAACGACGCGCCGCCCGCGCTGCTGGAGAAAATCGAACAAGTCGTGCGCCTGGTGCGCTCGAAAGGCGTCGGCATCTACTTCGTGACACAAAACCCGCTCGACATCCCCGACAAGGTACTCGGCCAGCTCGGCAACCGCGTACAGCACGCACTGCGCGCCTTCACCCCGCGCGACCAGAAAGCCGTCGCTACGGCAGCGCAGACGCTGCGGCCAAACCCGGCCTTCGACGCGGCCGCGGTGATCACCGAACTGGGCGTGGGCGAAGCGCTCATCTCCTTCCTGGACGAAAAAGGGCGGCCGCACATCGTCGAGCGCGCCTTCATCCTGCCGCCGGCCTCGCGCATTGGCCCCTTGACGGCCGCAGAACGGCAGGCGGTCATCCAGGCCTCACTGGTCTATGGCGTGTACGAAAAAACGGTCGACCGCGAATCGGCCTTTGAAAAACTCAAAAACGCCGCCCAGGCAGCGCCGCAGGCCGGGCAACCGACAGCGGGCGCCGCATCGGGCGGCTACGGTCAAAAGCAAGTCGCCACGCCGGCGCAGAATGCGGGCGGGCAAACGACCGGGCAGGCGGGCGATGGCGGCGGCCTGCTCGGCAGCCTGGGCGACATCTTTGGGAGCAAAACCGGGCCGCGCGGCGGCCACCGCGAAGGCATCGCCGAATCCCTGGCCAAGAGCGCCGCGCGCGCCATCGGCTCGCAGGTTGGCCGCGAAATCATCCGCGGCGTCCTCGGCTCGATCCTCGGCGGCTCAAAGCGGCGCTAAACCGGCGGGCCTTGGCTGTATATTTAAAAAGCAGCGGTCATGTCAGGCGTTAGCGGCGCGCTGCAATCCTTGGCGACAGCTCCCGGCGACGGTAAGCGTCGGCGGCGCTAAACCCGCCGGCCTGTAGCCCGCGTGTTTCGGGCATTCCAGCAGGCGGTTCCCTGTAGCCCCCGTATTTACGGCCTTCCCGAGAAGGTTGCCCTGAAACCCGTATGAATAGGGCGATGTAGCGATGCCTGCCCGCCAGCCCAGTGTTTACGATGGCTGTAGCGGCACCTATCCGCAAACGCCCTAAATACACGGGCTTCCGGGCAGGCTATTTTGGGATTGCGATCAACGATGGGCGGATTGATGCACGCCGCTCTCTGTCTTGCAGCCTTAGCAGCAGCCTGCGCCTTTCAGGGCAAACGGCCCGCACATGCCCAGTACACTAGGGCTACAGGCCATTGATTATAAAGGGTATTCTGCTCGTTTCCCATTGCCCGCTGCCCGCGATGGCGCGCCCTAGCCTGACTTGGGTTGTTATCCCCGCCCGAGCCGCCGGCAGATTTCCAGGGTGAGTTCGGCCTGGTTCATCGAGTAGAAGTGCAGGCCGGGGGCGCCGCCGGCGCAGAAATGCAGGCGCAGCGACTGGGCCGGGCGAAAGCCTGCAAACAGGGCAGAAAACATAAAATGCCCGGAGGCCCGCGTAAATAAAGGGCTTCAGAGCATCAAAAAACATAAATCGGAAAATAACGGCTTTCTTTGCTGGAATACCGCGTTAGCTTGTCTTGCCTTTTATAGCGGCTTCCTTTGCCGAGATACTGCGTTGCTGTGTTGGCCTGGCTTTGCCGTACTCAATGTACTGTCTGCGGCTTGCGCCTTGTCTTTGGGCAAAGTCGGGCCGCTATTTAAGCTTTCGGAGTGCTCCGATGAAACCCGCGTGGATAGGGCGTTCCCCGGTACCCTCTCCGAAACCCGCGTGGATAGGGCCTCTCCGGGCAGGGGCTTATCGTGCGCCGTGCGCCTGACTATAATCGCCAGACAAGATTCTGGAGGGAGCATGGCGCAGCAATCAGACGAACGCAAAACTCACCGCCGCAGCGGGCGGCGCGCCGGGTCGGATGAGGCGCAAACGGTATTCACCATGCAGGAGGCCGATGCGCCGGACATTGTGCCCTTCTGGCAGCGTCTGCCGGAATTTTTCCGCTATCCGCTGCACGCCGAACCGCTCATGTACATGGTTTTGTTGTCGCTGGCGACGCTGGTCGGCGCGCTGTTTTCGCCGCTGCTCGTGCAGTTGGCCGCGTGGCTGTTTTTCATCCGCTATGCCTACGAGGTGCTCGATGAAACGGCCATCGGCCGCCTCGACCCCGACAAGTACCACGTGTCCAGCGCTTCGGGGCGCGACAGTCTGCCGTACAAGCAGTTTGCCATTTTTGTGGCGCTGATCTTTTTGCTGGTCTTTGCTGCGCGCGCCGGCGGGCTGATCTACGGCGCGGTGCTGATTTTTATCTTGCTCTCGCTGCCGGCCAGCGTAATCAACCTGACGATGACGCGCAGCTTCTGGGCGGGTGTTAACCCCCTCGCTGCCATCAGCGTCATGACGACCATCGGCCTGCCGTATCTGGCGCTGTGCGCTTTTCTCTTTCTGCTTTTTGCCAGTGATGCGACGCTGCTGGCGCTGCTGAAGCCGCATCTGCCACTCTGGCTGATTATGCCTGTGCGCAATTTTGTCGACATGTATTTCACGCTGATCATGTTCCACATGATGGGCTACGTGGTGTATCAGAACCATCAGGCGCTGGGCATCGACGTGCTGACGCCGCCAAACAACGCGCGCGCAGACGGGGGCGAAGCGCCCCCGTCTGCGGAAGATACCATCGGCCAGCTCATCGGCGCCGGCCAGATTGAAGAAGCGCTGGATCTGGCCGAGGACGCGCAGCTCAGCGCGCCGGACGACCTGCGCGCCAATGCGCGTTACCACAAGCTGCTGGCGCTGGCGGGGCGCGAAGATCGCCTGCGGGAACACGCTAGAACTTACCTCACGTTGCTGCTGGACAAAAAGCGCGGCGACGAGGCGCTGAAGCTGTTTGACGAAATGCGCGCGCGCGACGCCGACTTTGCGCCAAAGCAGCCGGCGCAGCTTTTGCCGCTGGCTAGGGCGCTGCGCGGACGGCGGCGCTTTAAAGAGGCACTGGTTCTGCTCAAGGGCTTCGACAAACGCTTTCCGGGTCACGCCGACATCCCCGCCGTCTACCTTTTTGTCGCGCAGGTTCTGAGCGAAAACCTGCATCAGGATGCACTCGCGCAACAGATATTAAACGGCTTGCTGGCGCATTACCCGGATCACCCCACGCGGATAGAGGCGCGCCAGTTGCTCGCGGTGATTGCGCAGATGCAGGCGAAGCCGCCGGCGCAACAGCAGACGAAATAGCAGACGAAATAGCGGCGGGCAGGGAAGAACGCAGCTTTAGTTTCTGATGATTGCCGCCGTGCGCGCCGCTTCGCTATCCGGGTGCTGCGCGTGCAGGCGCGCGATCAGCGCATCGCGCCCGGCGGCATTGCCAGCTTTCTGGTATGCCCCGGCCACCCGCAGGAGCAAATCGGGCAGGCGCGCATCTTTCGGCGCGCGGCGCGCCAGCGCCTGCGTCAGCCGCTCGGCGTCGGCGGTGTAGCCCGCGCGCGCCAGATGGCGGATCAGCGAAACCAGCAGGTCGGCGCTCAAACGCACCGTCGGTCGCGCCTGCTTGAGGTAATCAAAAAAGCACTCGCGCACCAGGCGTTCGCTGTCGGGCGCGTTTTCGGGCAGCGTAAAAATCAGCGCCGCTGCGCGGTGATAATCCTCGCTTGCCGGCGCGTAGCGCGCCACCTGGTAATAACGTTCCAGCACCGCGATGTCGCGCGGATGTTTGCGGGCAAGGCGAGCGAGCGCCTGGCGCGCTTCGTCGATGCGCAGCTCGCCCAGCAGCGCATCAATTTTCGCCAGTTGCCCAGGCAGCAAAGGCGGCAAAGGGGCGGTGTGCGCTTCATTTGTCGGCGCGGCGGTGCGCGGCCGGCCAAGGATTTTTTCGTACACACGCAGCGCGGCAATCAGCGCTGCGCCCGTCACCAGTCCGCCAAAGTGCGCCATGTAGGCGACCCCGCTGCCGCGGGCGAAGAAATGCTGATACAGCTCCCCAATCAGCCAGTACGGCAGCATGATGATTGCCGGCGCGGTAAAGAAACCAAAATAGACGAGCGCCCAGTAGAAAAAGCGGATTTTCTGAAAGCCGTACAGCGCCACGAACATCGCCATCACGCCGGAAATCGCCCCCGATGCGCCGATGACCGTATTCATGTTCGCACTGCTGAACAGCCAGAAAAAAGCCACTGCACCCAGGCCAGACAACAGGTAGAAACAGAGATAACGTCGCCAGCCCAGCGTCTTCTCGACCAGGCAGCCGATGATGAACAGAATCGCCATGTTGCCGAGCAGGTGGGAGAAATCGCCGTGCAGGAACATGTGCCCGAATAGCGACGCCAACGTGGGCGCGGTGGTTTTAAAGCCGAAGCGGTTGGTCAGTGGGGGACGCTTGTTTTGCCGCCGCTCGTATTCGTTGCGCGCTTCCCGCCATTCGGCGTATTTGACGTTGCTGGGGGTGATGATTTTGTCTGCGCGCAACTGCTGCATGAAGGACTCGTCCGTTTCCATTTTCTGAAGCACAGGAAACCATTTGTCGTTTTGGTCCATTTGGGCAAGCGCCTGTTCGGCGTCTATCGCCTCGCGCACGTGCCCGCGCGCTTCGAGATGTTTGACGTAGCGCGGCAGTTCGATCTGCGGCAACGTTGACTCTGCGTAATAGTAGTAAGCGCGTAGCGCGCGCGCATTCTCATCGTGCTGCACGCCGAAATAAATCAGTGTGTTGACCAGAATCAGAAGCAGCGTGACCAGCGGCGGAATGCGCCAGTCCAGGCCACGGCTAACAGGAAGAATGAGCATGGGGCGATTATGCCGGGAATCTATCTGCCTAATCCAGTGCCCGCTCTGAACATGGCGGTTCCATCTGCCAAACGTTTGTCTGCTCCTCGCGCCCCTGTTTAAAGAGGCAGTGCCTGAAGGGCTGAGGGTAACCGTTTTTTTACAGGCAAAGTCCAGCTGCTATTAAGCTTTCGGGGCACGCCTCTGGAACCCGCGTGGATAAAGGATCTCCGGGTAGGTTACCCTGAAACCCGCATGAATAGGTCAATGTAGCGATGCCTGCCCGCCAGCCCAGTGTTTACGCGGGCTTCAGCGGCGCCTGTCCGCAAACGCCCTAAATACGCGGGCTTCCGGGCAGGCTATTTTCGGATTCCGATCAACGATGGGCGGATTGATGCACGCCGCTCTCTGTCTTGCAGCCTTAGCAGCAGCCTGCGCCTTTCAGGGCAAATGGCCCGCATATGCCCAGTACACTAGGGCTACAGGCCATTGATTGTAAATAGAATTTTCCCGTTGCCCGTTGCCCGTTGCCCGTTGCCCGTTGCTCATTGCCCGTTGCTCATTGCCCGCTGCTCATTGCCCGCTGCCCGCTGCCCGCGATGGGTGGCCCTAGCCTGACTTGGGTTGTTATCCCCGCCCGAGCCGCCGGCAGATTTCCAGGGTGAGTTCGGCCTGGTTCATCGAGTAGAAGTGCAAGCCGGGGGCGCCGCCGGCGAGCAGGCGTTCGCACAGGCGGGTGACGAGGTCCAGGCCGAAGGCGCGGATGGACGCCGTGTCGTCGCCGAGGCTTTCGAAAGTCCGCCGCATCCAGCGCGGCAGTTCGGCGCCGCAGGCGTCGGAAAAGCGCGCCAGCTTGAAGAAGCTGACGATCGGCATGATGCCGGGGATGACGGGGATGTCGACGCCGCGCGCGCGGATTTCGTCGACGAAGTGGAAATAGGCGTCGGCGTTATAGAAGTATTGGGTGATCGCCAAATTGGCGCCGGCCTTGGCTTTGCGGGCAAAGGCGTCGAGATCCTCGCGCGGGGAGCGCGCCTGCGGGTGCCATTCCGGGTAGGCGGCGACGGCGAGGCGGAAGGTGTCGCCGGTTTCGGCGCGGATGAATTCGACAAGTTCGCTGGCGTAGCGGAATTCGCCGGCTTCGGCCATGCCGGAGGGCAGGTCGCCGCGCAGTGCGACGAGGCGGCGGATGCCGCGTGCCTGGTAATCAGCGAGGATTTCGCGGATGTTTTCGCGCGTCGAGCCGATGCAGGAAAGATGCGGGGCAACGGGCTGGCCGGCTTCGGCAATGTCCCGGCAGACGGCGAAGGTGCGTTCGCGCGTCGAGCCGCCGGCGCCGAAGGTGACGGAGAAGAAATCGGGCTGGAGCGCCGCCAGTTGGCTCCGCACGGCGCGCAATTTTTCAAGTCCCTCGCCGGTTTGCGGAGGGAAAAATTCGATGGAAAGTTGCATGGGCGTGATGTGGATCGGAAATCAGAGGAGTCGGGGAAAAGATCAGCGGCTGCCGAGCAGGGCGCCGGTCAGCACCCAGGAGACGACGCTGTAGATGATGGAGCCGAAAACCGCCGGCCAGAAGCCGTTGACCGTGAAGCCCTGGAAAATGGAGCCGGCCAGCCAGAACATCAGCCCGTTGATGACGAAGATGAACAGGCCGAGCGTCAGCAGCGTGACGGGCAGGGTGAGAACGACCAGCAGCGGGCGGATGACGGCATTGACCAGGCCGAGAAGGAGTGCGGCCAGCATGGCTGCGCTGAACGATCCGATCCTGATCGATGGCATCAGGTAGGCGACGGCGAGCAGGGCAACGGCGTTGAGTATCCAGAGCAGAATAAGGCGCATGGCACACACTCCTTTCGGTTATGGCGGCTTCCTTTGCCAAAATTACGGCGTTGGCTTCGCTTTGTCTTTTGGCAAAGTTAAACCGCCATGGTTTATGGTTGATCGGCTTGCTTTCGCTGAGATTGCCTAGTAGCGGTAATGTTCCGCCTTGTACGGGCCTTCGACCGGCACGCCGATGTAGGCGGCCTGCTGTGCGGTCAGGACGGTGAGCGGCGCGTCAAATTTTTTCAGTTGCAGACGGGCGACCTTTTCGTCGAGCTGCTTGGGCAGCGTATAGACGCCGACCGGATAATCCTGCGTGCGCGTAAACAGTTCGATCTGCGCGATCGTCTGATTGGCGAAGGATGAGGACATGACGTAGCTGGGATGGCCGGTCGCGCAGCCCAGATTGACCAGCCGCCCCTTGGCCAGCAGGATGATGCGCTTCTCAGGCTTGCCGTTCATCGGCGGAAAGATGACATGGTCGACCTGCGGCTTGATTTCTTCCCACTGATAGTTGGCCAGCGAAGCGACGTCGATCTCGTTGTCGAAGTGGCCGATATTGCAGACGATGGCCTGATCCTTCATCGCCGCCATGTGGTCGTGTGTGATGACGTGATAGTTGCCGGTGGTGGTGACAAAGATGTCCGCAAGTGGCGCGGCTTGTTCCATGGTCACGACGCGGTAGCCTTCCATCGCCGCCTGCAGCGCGCAGATCGGGTCGATTTCCGTGATCCAGACCTGCGCCGAAAGCGCGCGCAGCGCCTGCGAGCAGCCTTTGCCGACATCGCCATAACCGCAGACGACGGCGATCTTGCCGGCGACCATCACATCGGTTGCGCGCTTGATGCCGTCAACCAGCGATTCGCGGCAGCCGTAGAGGTTGTCGAACTTCGATTTGGTCACCGAGTCATTGACGTTGATGGCCGGAATCTTCAGATCGCCGCGCGCGTGCATCTGGTAGAGGCGGTGTACGCCGGTCGTCGTTTCCTCGGTCACGCCGCGGATGTGCGCCAGGCGGCTCGAATACCAGGCCGGGTCGGTCGCCAGATGCGCCTTGATCGCGGCAAAGAGGACGGTTTCTTCTTCCGATTCGGGATGGGCGAGTATGGAAATATCCTGTTCCGCGCGTGCGCCCAGATGCAGCAGCAGCGTTGCGTCGCCGCCGTCATCGAGGATCATGTTGGCGGGCGTGCCGTCCGGCCATTCAAAAATGCGGTGCGTGTATTCCCAATAATCGGCGAGCGTTTCGCCCTTGACGGCGAAAACGGGCACGCCGCTCGCAGCAATGGCGGCGGCAGCGTGATCCTGCGTCGAGAAAATGTTGCACGAGGCCCAGCGGACTTGCGCGCCCAGCGCAGTCAGCGTCTCGATCAGCACGGCGGTCTGGATCGTCATGTGCAGCGAGCCGGCGATGCGCGCGCCGCGCAGCGGCTGGCTGGCCGCGTATTCTTCGCGGATGGCCATCAGCCCCGGCATTTCGGTTTCGGCGATGCGGATTTCCTTGCGCCCCCAGTCGGCCAGCGACAGGTCGGCGACGGTGTAGTCGGTAAAGCGTGCCACAGCAGTTCTCCTTGGAACAGTGGCCGGCGCGGAGCGCAGAATGAGGAAAACGGCGGAGAATGGCTGTTGCAGGTCGGCGCCATCGTTTGGCGGCGGCTGCCTTGTCACCCGTCACCCGTTCCACGGTACCCGCGCCGGCGCGGGTTGGTCAGGTGAGCGCCGTTGGGGATTCCGAGCCTGAAACTGTGGGCTTCGCAGGATTTGCAAGATCTGCCGGCAGTTTTGCAGCGCTCCTCGGATAGGGCGGATTATAGTCGATAACCGCGCTTGCCCCATAACGTGAACTTGTCCGGCCTTGCCGTATTCGCCGCGGATTTTCCGTGCTACGCACGGCCGTCCACCCCATAAGAAAAATCTCTCGATAGACCTGCCTGCCAGCCCAGTGTCCACGCGGGATTCAGCGATGCCTGCCCGCAAACGCCCAATCCACGCGGGCTACAGAGCCGCGCTAGCCCTTGATTTACCTGGCCTGCGCCGTGGTGAATTGTGGCGTCCTGGGCGGGATACTTGGTGGAGAGCACATCCGTATGCGCCGGTGCGGCGGCATCAGGCAGTGGCGGCGGTCAAGGCGCTGGGCAACAAAAACGCCGGCGGGTGGCCGGCGCTTTGCTGGGCTGTTGCGAGCCTTGGGAGGGGCTTATTGCCCGGCGTCTGCCTTCAGTGCCTGAACCTTGTCGAGCGCTTCCCAGGTGAATTCCGGTTCGTCGCGGCCAAAATGGCCGTAGGCTGCGGTCTTCGTGTAGATCGGGCGCAGCAGGTTGAGCGTCTGGATGATGCCTTTTGGACGCAGGTCGAAATGCTTTTCGATCAGCTTGACAATGTTCTCCTCGGGAATCTTGCCCGTGCCGAAGGTGTCGACCATCAACGACACCGGCTTGGCGACACCAATGGCGTAGGCGATCTGAACTTCGCAGCGGTCAGCCAGGCCGGCGGCGACGATGTTCTTGGCCACGTGCCGGGCGGCGTAGGCGGCCGACCGGTCGACCTTGGACGGGTCTTTGCCGGAGAAGGCGCCGCCGCCGTGCCGCGCGGTGCCGCCATAGGTGTCGACGATGATTTTGCGCCCGGTCAGGCCGCAGTCGCCGTGCGGGCCGCCGACGACGAAGCGCCCGGTCGGGTTGATCAGGTAGCGGATGTTGCCGCCGAGCAGTTCCTTGGGCAGCACCGGCTTGATAATTTCCTCGATGACCGCTTCGGACAGTTGTGCATGCGAGACGTCCGGATTGTGCTGGGTGGAAACGACGATGGCGTCGATCTCGACCGGTTTGCCGTCCACGTAGCGGACGGTGAGCTGGCTCTTGGCATCGGGGCGCAGCCAGGGCAGGCGCCCGTCGCGCCGGACTTCGGCCTGCCGCTGCATGATGCGGTGCGCATAGTAGATCGGCAGCGGCATCAGCGCCGGCGTTTCGTTGCAGGCATAGCCAAACATCAGCCCTTGGTCGCCCGCGCCCTGGTCGAGGTCGAGACCTTCGCCCTCGTTGACGCCCTGCGCGATATCCGGCGACTGGCGGTTGATCGCCGTCAGGATGGCGCAGCTCTTGTAATCAAAGCCGATGTCCGAGTCGTTGTAGCCGATGCGGCGTATGGTGTTTTGCGCGATCTCGCGGTAGTTGATGTGCGCCTTGGTGGTGATTTCGCCGGAGATGACGACGAGGCCAGTAGACACCAGCGTTTCGCAGGCGACGCGGCCGTGGGGATCTTCGGCCAGCACTGCGTCGAGCACGGTGTCCGAAATCTGGTCGGCGACTTTATCAGGATGGCCTTCGGACACTGATTCCGAAGTGAAAAGAAATTCGCGTGACATCTTGTTTCTGCTCCAAATAAAAACCCCGGTCAGGCTGCGTGGCCGGCTCCGGGGTTTGAGCAGACGACGCTTTAGCAGTATTTTCACAAGCGGCCAGCGAGCGCGAAACATGCTTTATGACGACTCGTGGCACTTTTCTTGTGTCCGCCCTGCAAGTTGTCCTCATTAACTCGGCGGATGCGATAATTATAGAAAGAAAGCTCCCCCCGTCAAATTTCCCTGAATCGACAAAGCATAAGTCATCGCATGATTGCATTTTTCCGCTTTCTTAGCCGCCTGCCGCTGGCCTGGCTGCACCTCCTTGGCGCGGCGCTGGGCTGGCTGGTCTGGATGGGTTCGCCAACCTACCGGCGGCATATGCGCGAGAACATGGTTTTGGCGCTGGGTGAAGCGGGCGCGCGGCGCATCCGCAATGCCGCCATCGCCCATGCCGGGCGGCAATTCATTGAACTGCCTAAAATCTGGCTGCGCCCCTTGGAGGAAGTGGCTGCCCGCGTTGTCCGCATTTCCGGCTGGGCGCATGTCGAAGCGGCCGTGCGCGCTGGCAAGGGCATCGTCTATCTGACGCCGCATTTGGGTTGCTTTGAAATCACCGCGCAATATCTGTCGACGCAAGCGCCGATCACTGTTCTCTATCGTCCGCCCAAGCGCGCCTGGATGCAGTCATTGATCGAAACCGGGCGCCAGCGCGCGCAGTTGCATATTGCCGCCGCCGACCTGGCAGGTGTGCGCACGCTGCTCAAGGCGTTGAAAAAGGGCGAGGCGGTGGGGCTGCTGCCTGACCAGGCGCCCAAGAAGGGCGAGGGACGCTGGCTCGACTATTTCGGCAAGCCGGCTTACACGATGACGCTGGCGGCACGGCTGACGGAGAGCGGCGCGGCGGTGATCATGGTCTGGGCGGAACGCCTGCCGGGCGGGGCGGGCTACCATTTCCATCTGCAAGCGCCGACGCAGCCGATCAGTGGTGATATCGTCGAACGCGCCCAGCGGATCAACCACGAAATCGAAGGGCTGATCCGCCAATGCCCGCAGCAATACCTGTGGGGCTACAACCGCTACAAACACCCCGCCGGCGCCGAACCACCGCCGGAGAGCGTCGCTTCTTAAGTCCGTTACGCGCCAGTCAAGGCCGGCAAGCCCCATTGCCGGCGGCAAGTACTGTTACCGGACGACAAGCATTTGGGTCAGCCAGTGCTGGCAGCGGATGCGCCAGGTCGAAATTCAAAGCGGCGTGTAGCGGCAGCGTTGATTGGCAGAATCGAAAGTGAACAAAACAGTCAGCTTAAACTCGCGGCTGCGCCGCGAGATGTGCCGCTGCCGGGCGGGCAATGCCTGACCGTATTTTTACAGTCTTACGATTGCTGGCGTGCCGACGCTATCCTGATTGCCCTAGCGCCCGCGGTAGGCGCGGAACCAATCCGCCCAGCGGGCGAGACCCTCGGCCAGCGGGGTACGCGGTGCGAAGTCGATATCGCGGCGCAGGTCGTCGGTGTCCGCATAGGTCTCCAGCACGTCGCCGGCCTGCATGGGCAGGAATTCTTTGCGCGCGGTTTTGCCCAGCGCGTTTTCGAGGGTTTCGATGAAGGTCATCAGCTCGACCGGCTGGTGGTTGCCGATGTTGTAAATCCGGTAGGGCGCGCGGCTGCGGCTCGGGTCGGGGTGTTCCGCGTCAAAGCCGGGGTCGGGCTGGGCGATGGCGTCCATGACGCGGATGGTGCCTTCGGCGATATCGTCGATGTAGGTGAAATCGCGGCGCATTTTGCCGTGGTTGAAAATCTGGATGGGCCTGCCGGCAAGGATGGCGTCGGAAAACAGCCAGGGCGACATGTCCGGGCGTCCCCACGGACCATAGACGGTAAAGTAGCGCAGGCCGGTGGTGGGCAGGCCGTAGAGGTGACTGTAGCTGTGCGCCATCAGCTCGTTGGCTTTTTTGGTGGCGGCATAAAGACTGACCGGGTGATCGACGGCATCATGAACCGAAAAGGGGGTTTTAGCATTGGCGCCGTACACGCTGGAACTGCTGGCATAAACGAGGTGTTCGGTGCCGTATTGCCGGCAGGCTTCAAGGATGTTGAGGAAACCGGCCAGATTGCTGTGCGCGTAGGCATGCGGATTGACCAGTGAATAGCGCACGCCGGCTTGCGCCGCGAGGTGGATGACGCGCTCGAAGCGCCGGGGACGCTGGGCGGCGAACAACGCCATAATGCCGGCGGTGTCGCCCAGATCGAGTTTTTCAAAACGAAAGGCGGCGCGCGCCGTGTTTTTCGCCAGCGCATCAAGCCGCGCCTCTTTGAGCTGCGGGTCGTAATAGTCGTTGAGGTTATCGAGACCGACCACTTCATCGCCGCGGGCGAGCAGGCGCTGTGCAACGTGCATGCCGATGAAGCCGGCGACGCCGGTGACGAGGACTTTCATGCCTGCCGCCCGATCGGAAAGTATTCGAAACCTTCGCGGCGCATCGCCGCTGGGTCGTAGAGGTTGCGGCCGTCAAAAATCACCGGTTGTCTGAGCAGCGCTTTCATCGCCGCGAAATCCGGGCTGCGGAAGGCTTTCCATTCGGTGACGATAAGCAGCGCATCAGCGCCCCGCAGCGCGTCCATCGGGTGCGATGCCAGTATCAGGTCGGGACGCTCGCCGTAAAGACGCCGTGTTTCGGGTATGGCTACCGGGTCGTAGGCGGCGACTGTGGCGCCCATCGCCCAGAGCGTTTCCATGATCACGCGGCTTGGCGCTTCGCGCATATCGTCGGTATTGGGCTTGAAAGCCAGTCCCCAGAGCGCAAAGCGGCGGCCGTCGAGCTGCGCGCCGAAGCGGGATTTGAGCTTTTCGACCAGTATCCGTTTTTGCGCTTCGTTGGCGGCCTCGACGGCGTCGAGGATGCGCAGCGGCGCGCCGTACTCCCGTGCCGTGCGGCGCAGCGCCTGTACGTCCTTGGGAAAGCAGGAACCGCCGTAGCCGCAGCCGGCGTAGAGAAAGTGGTAGCCGATGCGCGGGTCGGAGCCGATTCCCTGACGGACCCGTTCGATGTCGGCCCCCAGTTTTTCGGCGAGCAAGGCCAGTTCGTTCATGAATGAAATACGCGTTGCCAGCATGGCGTTGGCCGCATATTTGGTCAGCTCGGCCGAACGCACATCCATCACGACCAGCCGCTCGTGGTTGCGCTGAAACGGCGCATAGAGGCGGCGCAGCAATTGCGTGGCGCGCTCGCTGTCCGTGCCGATGACGATGCGGTCAGGACTCATGAAATCGTTGATGGCCGCGCCTTCCTTGAGAAATTCCGGATTGGAAGCGACGCAGAAATCGACCTCCAGCCCGCGAGAAGCCAGTATTTCTGCGATGGTGGCGCGCACGCGGTCGGCGGTGCCGACGGGCACCGTGGATTTGTCGACGACCAGCTTGAAGCCGTTCATATGCCGCCCGATGTTGCGTGCAGCCTCGAGGACGTATTGCAAATCGGCCGAGCCGTCCTCATCCGGCGGCGTTCCGACGGCGATGAACTGGATGTCGCCAAACTGCACGGCGGCGGCGATATCCGTAGTGAAATCCAGCCGTCCGGCAGCGACGTTGCGGCGCACCATGTCTTCCAGCCCCGGTTCGTAGATGGGGATGCCGCCGGATTTGAGCGTGGTGATCTTGTGCGGGTCAACGTCGAGGCACAGCACGTTGTTGCCGACTTCGGCGAGGCAGGTTCCGGTGACGAGGCCGACATAACCGGCGCCAATCAGGGTGATTTTCATAGGTCATCAAAGCCCGGGAGTTTGTGTGCAATGGGGGTGAAATCGCCGAATTCTAGCGCAGGCGTTCATAGAGGCTAAGCAGTTTCCCGGCCAGAGTGTCGAGATCGAGGTCAATGACCGAGGCGCGCGCCGCCGCGCGCATCCTCTCGGCTTTGCCAGGCGCGGCCAGCGTGTCGATGCGCCGCGCCAACGTGTCGACATCCAGGGCATCGACGACAAACCCGTTTTCGCCTTCGACGATTCGTGAGGCGATGCCGCAGGTGGGCGAGGTCAGCACCGGCAGACCGCAGGCCAGGGCTTCGAGCGCGGCATTCGGCATGGGGTCATAGCGCGTAGGCAAAACAAAAGCGTCGGCCATGCCATAAAGCGCGTGCACGTCGCGGCGCGGCCCGGTAAATAGCACGCGCGCCGATAGCCCTGCTTTTTCCGCTTGTCGTTGATAGGTCTTCAGATGCCGGTCTTCACCGACAATAACCAGGCGGCTGTTGCGGCCATGCTGGCTTGTACAGCGGGCCAGCGCGGCAATGAGTTGCGGCACGCCTTTGCGCATGAAGCCGCCGCCGACGTAGAGAAACACCGGTACGTCAGCGTCGATGCCGAGCGCCTGACGCTGGCGTATCCGCCATTCATCGGCCAGCGCGGGATGAAAATGATTGAGATCCACGCCGTTTTCAATGACGACGAGCTTTTCATCCGGCACGGCATAATAACGGCGCATCTCTTCACGCACCATATCTGAATTGCAAATGACCGCGCGCAGTTCGGGCGCGGCAAGCATGGCCGCTTCTTGGTGGAGAATGAAGCGGTGGAAAGCGGAAATACGTGTTGCCATGCGCGCCAGCGGCGACTGGTCGCGGCCGCGATGATCCAGCCAGGCGGCATGTACGCCATCTCCGGCGCGGAAAATCATGCATCCGGGAATACGCTCGTGTGCTTGCGTGATGTCGTAATTGCCTTCACGCATCGCGCGTTGTGCGCTGGCGGCGAAACTGCGGTCACGCGCGGAACGGCCGCCGAAATGGCGTGAATAGTGCGGGTCGCAAATGATTTGCCGGTAGTCATGTGGCGGGGCCCCATCCCAGTTGCGCGTGATCAGCGTGATTTCGGCGCCTTTGCGCACGAGTTTGCCGAGCGCCCGTTCGATGAAGCGCTCTGCGCCGCCGTATGGGTTGTAGCGCTGACGGATAAAGGCAATGCGCAGCGGCTGCGTTTGGGGATGTGCTTGCAGATTCATTGGGCCAACAGTTCCTGGACGGCGTGCCATACTGGTTCAAGCGGCAAAGAAGCGAGGCAGTCGCTGATTTTGCTGCCCGCGCAGCCGTCCATGCCACAGGGGCGGCAGGGGTGGGCGAGGCTAGTGATGATACGGTGCGACGAACCCAGAGGCCCATCCCAAGGCCCCCATTCCTTATCGCCGGATGGGCCAAATAGTGCGACAACCGGCGTATTCATGGCCGCGGCAATATGCATTGGCGCGGAGTCGACGCCAATGAAGAGTCGCGCGCGCGCGGTCAAGGCGGCCAGCTCCTTGAGTGAAAGCTGTCCGGCAAAACTGACGGCCGGCGTACGGGTTTTCGACTGGATCTCATCAATCATTTTGCGCTCTGTCGTGTCGGGCGCGGCCGTCAAGACGACGGTATGGCCGCCCGCCTGAAGACGATTGATCAAGTGCGCCATTCGGTGGCTGTCCCAACATTTGAAAAACCAGCGCGAAGCCGGGTGGATATGAATGAAAGGCCGCCCGTTCAGCCCGGCCTCTGTCAGCAGCGTGGTGACGCGCGCTTCCGCCGCATGGCCGGGAACCAGGACAAGACGCCGCTCTTGCGGTGTGGGTTGGATGCCGATGCGGCGCAAAGCGTCGAGATGCTGCTCAACGGTGTGGCGCCGGGCATTTGCTGGCGTTGGATACGTGTGACTGAAGGCTTTTCGCCACCAGCGTCCGCGTCCACCAATGCGCCGTGTCACCGCCCAGCGTGCATTGCACATATATGTGATCCAGGCGCCGCGCGGGTGGTCGGTGAGATGAACGATGAGGTCGTAATGGCGATCGCGCAGGGCTTTCAGTAAACGCCATTCGGCAGATAGATACTGCAACGCGCCGAGTTTTTTCCAGTTCCGGTCAATGACGTGCAATTGGGCGAGAGCCGGGTGCAAGGAAAGCATTTCCGCCGTTTCGGCGTAGACCAGCGCATCAATTTCCGCGTGCGGGGCATGAGATTTCAATACCGAAAGGACGGGCGAGCTGAGCAGTACGTCGCCGTGGTGGCGTAGCTTGATGACGAGGGCGCGCCGGATCTGGTCGAGAGGAATGGCGTCTTTGAGCATGGGCAGATTCTACAGCCGATGAAATTTGTAATCCATGCAAGCCCCGCCCTATCAAATGGGACTTTGCCGTCTGTTGCTTGCCATTCATCGCCAGAGATGAATGGCAAAGTGCGCCGGAATTTCCGGCAAGCCATACGCCTTGTTTTCAGCCGGATCGGCATGGGCAAAGCAGAGCAAAGGCCCAGTTACTATGGTCGCCTATCATGGATATCTGTAAAATCCAGCCCATATTTTTTGCGGGATGGCCCGCCATCTTGAGGCGTTCCGCACAAAGGCCTGGACTCTGCACGGATATGCAGCGATGTCTTGAATATGGAACCATAAACGGACGCGAACGAGCGAATGAAACCTTCTGAAATCAAACTGGCAGTTATCGGACTGGGCTACGTCGGTTTGCCGCTGGCCGTCGAGTTTGGCAAAACGCGGCGTGTTGTCGGATTCGATATCAGCAAGTCACGGATCGCGGAACTGAGCGCCGGCCATGACCATACGCTGGAAACGGCGGAGGACGCGCTTGCCGCTGCCAAGGGCCTGAGTTTTACGACGCAGGTCGATGAATTGCGCGCGTGCAACTGCTTTATCGTCACCGTGCCGACGCCGATTGACTGCCACAAGCGGCCTGATCTGACGCCACTGCTGCGGGCCAGTGAAATTGTTGGTTCGGTCCTCAAGGCGGGAGACATCGTTATCTACGAATCGACGGTCTATCCGGGATGTACCGAAGAGGACTGCGTGCCCGTTCTGGAAAAGGTGTCTGGCTTGAAATTCAATCGGGATTTCTTTGTCGGCTATAGTCCGGAGCGGATCAATCCGGGCGACAAGGCGCATCGGCTGACAACGATTCGTAAAGTGACTTCGGGGTCGACGCCGGAAATTGCCGCGCAGGTTGACGCTCTGTATAACGAGATTATTTCCGTTGGCACGCATCCCGCACCCAGCATCAAGGTGGCCGAGGCGGCCAAAGTCATCGAAAACACCCAGCGCGACCTGAATATCGCACTGGTTAATGAGCTGGCCTTGATTTTCAACCGGATGGGCATCGACACCGAGGCCGTGTTGTTGGCGGCGGGCAGCAAATGGAATTTTCTGCCATTTCGCCCCGGCTTGGTGGGTGGCCATTGCATTGGCGTCGATCCCTATTACCTGACGCACAAGGCGCAAAGCATTGGCTATCACCCCGAAATCATCCTTGCCGGGCGTCGCCTGAACGATGGCATGGGCGCGTATGTCGTCGCGCAACTGGTCAAGGCCATGATCTGTCGACGTATCCAGGTCAATGGCGCGCGCATTCTGATCATGGGACTGACGTTCAAGGAAAACTGCCCGGATTTGCGCAATACCCGCGTTGTCGACATCGTCAATGATCTGCGTGAATACGGCTGCCGGGTGGAGGTTTACGATCCCTGGGTTTCTCCCGAGGAGGCGCGCCGCGAATACGGCATCGAGATGGTTGCCGAGCCTGAAGCGGGCGTGTTTGACGCCATCGTGCTGGCGGTTGCGCACCATCAGTTTGTGGAAATGGGGGCAGCCGCGATTCGGCAACTGGGGCGGGAAAACCATGTGCTCTATGACCTGAAGTATTTGCTCCCGCCAGACGCATCGGATCTGCGCCTGTAACCGCCTTTCAATCCCCGTAAAGATTGCCATGATGATGCCTGAGCCCCATGCTTTTAGCGAATTGAAAACCCACCTGTCCGCGTTTCCAGAAGTCTGGCTGGTCACCGGCGTCGCCGGCTTTATCGGTAGCAACCTGCTGGAAACCTTGCTGATGCTTAATCAGAAGGTTGTCGGGCTGGATAATTTTTCTACCGGGTTCGCGTGCAATCTTGAAGAGGTGCGCAGGCTGGTTGGCGAGGATCGTTGGGCAAACTTCCGGTTCGTCGAGGGAGATATCCGCAACCCTGATATTTGCCGCGAAGTATGCGCTGGCGTCGATCATGTCTTGCACCAGGCGGCGTTGGGCAGCGTTCCGCGCAGCCTGGCCGATCCCGTGACGACCAACGCGGTCAATATTTCCGGCTTCCTCAATATGCTCGTTGCCGCGCGCGACGCAAAGGTTGCCAGTTTTACCTATGCAGCCAGTAGCAGCACGTATGGCGATCACCCGGATTTGCCAAAGGTCGAGGACAAAATTGGCAAGCCGCTGAGTCCCTACGCGGTGACCAAGTACGTCAATGAGTTGTATGCAGACGTTTTTGCACGTGCCTATGGGATGCAGACAATTGGCCTGCGTTATTTCAACGTCTTTGGCCCGCGTCAGGACCCTGATGGCGCCTATGCGGCGGTTATTCCCAAATGGGCGGCCGCGCTTGTGCACGACGAAACCGTGTTTATCAATGGTGACGGCGAAACCAGCCGCGACTTCTGCTTTATCGCTAATGTTGTGCAAGCCAATCTGTTGGCGGCGACTACGAAGCAGGCCGAGGCACTGAATCAGGTATATAACGTTGCCGTTGGAGAGCGCACGACGCTCAACGCCTTGTTCGGCCTATTGCGCGAGAATCTTGCCAGACTTGGCGTGGTGTCTTCTTCGATGCCCGAATACCGCGACTTCCGTGCGGGCGATGTGCGTCACAGTCTTGCCGACATCGGCAAAGCGCAGCGTTTACTCGGTTATGCTCCGACACATCAGCTTGCCGACGGAATCGCGCTGGCAATGCCGTGGTATGTACAAAGGGCCGATGCGAAACTGTAGTGCGCTTGGCTTACGGCGTGGAGTGTGCGTAGAAAAATACCGGCGTCGATAGTGGTCAGGCGCCTTAATCAGAGGCTGCTGGTGAGGGTGCCATGTGTAGGTCGCGGCTCGCATTATGCGCAATGGCGGTAAGCAGTGCGCCGTTTAAGAAAAAGAAGATTTGCAGCATGTGGTCGCGGCCGACGCTTTCAAGTACCATGCGGCTGGCGAATCCAGCAACGAGGATCGCCAACAATAAACCGGCCGGGAGGTTGCAGCGGATGAAAGCGCGCCAACCGGTCACGAACAGCGTACCGAAAAAAACCAGCCACAGGATCATGGCGGGAATGCCACCCCCGGCAAGGAGATCAACGAACCCGCTGTGTGAATGCCCCAGGTGCGCTTCGTAGCCCATGCGCACAAGCGCCCGACGATAGGCGTTGCGGCCGTAACCGACGCCCAACGGCACTGCCGTGGCAATGCGCGTACTAGAGCGCAACCAGGCGATTCTCTGATAGGCCGATTCGTCAACAGGCTGGCCGTTGGCAAGTAATGGCAGGGGATAAATATCCGGGGCGTACCACGACCGATGCGTATCAATGTCGATGGCGATACGTGCCGTTTCGGCAAACACCTGCCAACGCGGGTCAGCTTTGTAGCTGGCGGTTGCGAATATCCCCATGCTGACGATGACCGCTGCGGCGATTCCCAGGACTTTGTGCAGCCCGAGTTGCGCGCGCGCCCTGAACAGAAACAGCGCAACCGTTGTCAAGGCGAGCAATACCATGCCAATCATGCCATTACGCGCGCTGGCCGTGTAATTGGCGCCCACGCCAAGCGCCAGGCAGGTAAGCATGGTACTCACCGACAGACGCAGGAAGCGTTGTCCTGTCGCGGCGCGAAAAAAAAGATCAACGGCGATGATGGCGAGCATGATGTTTACGATGAAGCTCAATTCCAGCTTGGTGCCGGTTAATGGCACGATATGTCGCAGCAGGCTGCCGTGCTCGATCCAGTGCCAGACTGATTGGCCGATGGCAATGGCCGATTGCAGCGCAAAGACCAGTACGATGCCGGACCACAGGAATGAGCCGTTCTTGCCGGAAGCGTCCTTGTCGATGCGTGCGCCCAGAATGCCAATAACGCCGGCGATCAGTGGGAGCAGAAGCTGCCCTTTGAGTTCAGAAAGTGCCCATTTCGTCTCCTGGGAAATGAATAACGCCTGAACTAGCAGCCAAATGGAAAATACGGTGAGTGCGATGAGAGGTGCGCGTGGAAGATCCCAATGTACTTTGTCTGGCGCGCCGTTGTGGGGGCTGAAAATCCTGTGTGTCCCCATTACCAGCGCGATGAGCAGCAGGCCATATCTGAGCGCAATGGTCCCCGGCACAGACCAGACGAAGACCAGTGAAAGGATGACGCCGTAAAAGATGCCGTCACGGCGTGTCAATGAAAAATCACGACGGTTCACGGTATGGCCTTAGCAACCGACAGTTTGTTTGTGTACCGTGAATAAACACGATCTTAATGCTTCGCTATTTTTGCGGGCATCATAATGCGTGCGTGCCCTCTCAGATAAAAAAGTAGCTTCTGGAATATTGTCAAACAACTGGGCGAAATAACGCCCAATACCATGGTCGCTAAAAACAGCGAGTTTCATCAAAAAGTTCCTTTCGTATAGCGGCGGTGACGGTATGGTTGTCTATCTCCAGAATGCAAGCGCGTGTCCCTGTGGCGCAAGTATATGGCGCGTGAAAAGCGTGTGAGCACGGCGCGCAGGGCAGGTCGCGGCGAAGGAGAATGACTTGCGCGCCTGTCGGGCGCTGGTCTTGCGGGTCGGCCGGCCCCATGATGTCAATGACGGGAATGCCGTGCGCGTCGGCAAGATAGGTAATGCCCGAATCGACGCCGACGTAAAGCCGGAACCTGTCTACCAGCGCGGCCAGTCGCTCAAGCGGAACCCGGCCGGTGGTGTCGAGCACGCGATTGCTGGAGGCGTTCGCGGCTTGTGATACGGCCGACAACTCTGCCAGCAATTCGCTGGCAAGCGGGCTATCCGATGGCGCTCCGACCAGTGCAACCTGAATGCCGGGCGCCAGCGCTAGCAGTCGGGATATCAGATCCAGCAGCTTTTCCTTGCCCAGCTCCTTGAGCTTGTTGCCGCTGCTGATGCCGAGGCCGATCCAGCAGCCATGCTTCAACGCCGGAAACTGCGCCTCGACCCAAGCGCCCGCGCCGGGTTCCGGTACGATGCATTTTTTGGGCAGCGGCATATCAATGCCCAGTTGCGCCAACAAGGCCATGCCCGTTTCAACCGTCATACGTCCTTGCAGATGACGCTCCGCAGCGCTGAGAAACGCTGTCGCCAGGCGATAACTGCGTATGGCGAAGTTCGGCAGGATTGCCGCCCTGCATGCAACGCCCGCGAGGAACGGCATGGTGAGAAATGCCTGATTGGGGCTGAGGCAAATCGTTGTGTCAAAGCGCTCACGTCTGAGCAGGCGGTAAAGCCAGTAGCGCCCGGCCGCTCCGCGTACTTTGCCTCCGGGTAGCACAAATACCTGGGCAATGCCCGGCTGGTGGCGTGCCAACGGCTCGGTGACCGGGGCGACCAGCAGGCAGATGCGGGCCGTCGGCCAGCTTTTACGCAACGCTTCGATAATCGGCGTGGAGCAGATGTAATCCCCGATTTTGGCCGTCTGGATAAGTAGGATATTTCGCTGCGCGGTGGGCGTTTTTGCCCGCGCGAGCCGTAAGAATGCCAGCGGCGAGAGTAGCCAGGTTAGCAATAAATACATCATGCGGATGCGCCTTCCAGAACACGTTCGACCGCGTTGACATAGCCTTCAATCGCATAATCTTTTTCGACGATAGCGCGGCCGGCAGCGCCCATGCGCGCGCGCAACCGAGAATCGCTGATCAGGCATTCCAGATGCGCCGCCAGCGCCGGGATATCGCCGAAGGGATAGAGCCGGCCGCTAATGCCGTCGGCGACCAGTTCGCGCGAACCGATCACGTTACTGGCAATTACGGGTTTGGATAACAGCATGGCTTCGAGAATCGTACGCGGAAACCCCTCGTTGTTCGATGAGAGGACGACGATATCCATCGCTGCCAACCAGGCCAGGACATCTGAGCGAAAACCGGCAAAGGTGACGATGGACGCCAGGCCGCACGCTTCGGCGAGCCGCATCAGACGTTCGCGCTCCGTCCCGTCACCGACCAGAACGAGCTGAACGCCGGTGTTGAGCCGTGGCCGTACTGCGGCGAGCGCACGGATCAGATGGTCTTGCGCCTTGCGCGGCAACAAGGAACCTACCGAGCCGACGACCACCGTGTTCCCAACAGGCCGCGGCAGCGTGGCCGGGGCAGGCAAGGGTTGCCTGATGTCGATGGCGTTGTGGATGACGTAGCATTTTTCAGCCAGGACGCCCTGTGCGACAAGATGATCTTTGACGCCGTGCGAGACACAGATGATGCACGCGTTGGCGTGGCGGATGAGGCGATTGACGATCACGCGCTCCGGCGCGCTGAGATCGGCATTGCTGCGCGCGTGCTGAACGAGCGGCTTGCCCGTCATTTCTGCGGCCAGATAGCCCTCCAAATTGGAGGACGGCTGGTTGTTCATGTAAAGCAGGTCGTAGCCGCTGCTTTCCCCGTCGCCACGTAATTGGCTGGCGATTCTGCGCGCGGCCGGAACGATCCGCCAGCGCTGTTCGATGGCGAACAACGCGCGCCTACGCAGCGTCGGAAAAGGCCAAAAAATGCCGCGGACAAGCTCCTTCGCCAGCTTGGCCCAGAGCGGCTGCGGGCGTGGCGGTTCGATGATCAGCGGGATGCCGATGGCGGCAAGCTCGCGTCGCAGATCGGAGTCCTTGCCCTTTGCGTAATTGCGGTAAAACAGCGCGGTGACGCTAAAGCGCTGGCGATCGATGCGCTTGAGCAGTTCAAACATGCTGTTTGTGCCGCCGCCCCATTCCTTACCGGTGTCAAGTAACAAAATGCGCTTGGCGGACTGGGTGTGAGCCGGCGTGACGGCCGGGCTGGGGGCCGGCTTCATAAAAAAATCTCCGGTGGCGCGCTGGCGCGAGAAACTCGGCCCGGCTTGCCGGCCAGACAATCGGTAACCGCTGTTTCCACCTCATCGACGCTGATATTGGCCATGCATGGCGGCTCGGCGTACGGACAGCGCTTCGACAGGCAGGGAGTGCAGGTACGCCATTTCTGGATGACGAAATGGCGGCTGCCCTTCTCTCCGGCGGGCGGTCCGGAGCACTGCCAGTCGGAGACGGCAAACAGCGCCACCACCGGCGTATCGACGGCAACGGCCATATGCATCGGGCCGGTATCGCCAGTGACCAGCAGCGCCAGACGTTGCATCAGAGCGGGCAGCTCTGCGAGCGGCAGCTCGCCCGCGGTATTCCAGACGCGCGGCGCGGCAATTGCCTCGGCAATGCCGGCAGCAAGTTTCCGCTCCTTGGGCGAGCCGGTCAGAATCAGATGGCAATCCGGATAACGCGCCAGCAGGCGGCGGCCAAGTTCAGCAAAGTTGTTGGCCGACCAGCGCCGGCTGATTGTTGAAGCGCCTGGCTGAAAGCCGATTAACGTGGCCTTGCCAGTGATGCCGCGACTGGCAAGGCGCTGATCCAGCGCGGCGGCATGAATTTCTGCGACGGGCAGGGTCATGCGATGGTCGGTTGGTGCGCCGCCCGCCAATGCGGCGACGGCAAGGCGCTGGTCGATACCGTGCGCAAACGCATCCCAGCCATGTTCGGCTTCATGATTACTGAGCAAAAAGCGGAAGTCGTTGTTATTGGGCAGCTTGAAGCGGAAATCCGCGCCCGAGAGATAGGCCAGCGGCGTTGCCTGCGGCTCGTTGCCGTGCAGGATGACGACCATGTCGAAATGGCGGCGGCGCAATGAGCAGGCCAGCCGCAGAAAGCGGCGGTAACCGCCGGCATAGGGAATGATCTCGTCGATGTCGGGATTGTTGGCGAAGAGCGCCATGTAATCGGTGTTCAGCAGCACGCTGATCTGCGCCTGCGGATAAGCCAGGCGCAGGCTGCGTAAGGCGGGTGTCGATAACAGCGTGTCGCCGATGGCTGTCGAAGAAATGGCGAGAATGCGGCGAATAGCCTCGGTGCCGAGCCGGTTTGGGGCGGGCTGCCGGGCATCGAATTTATGCAGCAGACGCAGACCGTGAAGCAACAGGGTTTCGCGGAGACGAGTCCCCATCAGCGTCGGCCCCTAATGCGGCCGTACCAACGCGTCAGCAAGGGGCTTTGGTAAATGCGCAAGCGGCTGGCCAGCCAGCCCGCGCCTTTGTTCTTGACGACGATGCGCGGTAACGCCGTGGCCTCACCGCCAACGATGACGGTACCGGGCTGCGTTGTATAAAGATGCGTGAAGCCTTGTGCGGCAGCAATGCGTTGATAGTCCGCATCGAAGTAACCTTGCGGCCAGCACAGGTGGCGGTCTTCAATTCCCAGATGCTGTTTCAGCGTCGAGCGCGAGCGTTGCAGATCGTCGGCCAGCGCTGCCGATTTTTCTTCGGTATGGGCGCAGCGCTTGTCCCAGCGCGTGTGCGATGCGGTGTGCGAATGGAATTCGAAAACGCCTTCATCGCGCATGCGCAAGACTTCCGACCAGCGCATCATGGCTGCGCCCGCCCGGCCGGCGGCAACGGCTTCCATGCATTGCCGGTGGTTGAGCGTCGACGGCGCGCCCGGTTCGCCGGCCAGGGCGCGCGCTTCGCCGCGCTCGCCGATCCAGTCAGTCACCAGAAAAATGACAGCGTGCAGGCCCAGCCGGCGGAGTATCGGGTAGGCGTACACATAGTTGTCCAGATACCCATCGTCGAAGGTAATCAGCAGCGATTTGTCCGGCAAAGGCTCGCCGCGTAAAAAGTTTTCCAGCCCGGCGCAGCCGACGGTGTGATAACCGGAAGCGGCGAGATATTCCATCTGGGCGGCGAAATTTTCCGGCGACAGCGTCACCAGTCCAGGCTGCGGGCAGACGTGGTGATACATCAGGATGGGCAGGGCGCGCGCTGTCACGATTCACGTCTCCCGGGCGGCGGCAGGACGCGGCCGCAGATTTCGGCATAAAGGCGCTCGGTGGCCTCGAGCATGGCGGCGCGGCTGAAATGGCGATGGACGTGTGCGCGGCCGGCGGCGCCGAGCCGATGGGCGAAATCCGGGTCTGCGGCAAAGCGGCTGAGCCCGGCTGCGATGGCCTCGGTATCTTCCGGCGCGACAAGCAGCCCGGTCTTGCCATCCTCGATCAGTTCGGGGACGCCGCCAACCCGCGTGGCAATGGTCGGCAGGCCGCAGCCCAGCCCTTGCGTGACGGCCTGCGGCACGCCTTCGGAGCGGGAGGTGAGCAGGGCGCAGTCTGCGGCGGCGAAAAGATCGGGCACGTCTTCCCGATAGCCGAGAAAGCGCACGGCGCCGGCAAGGCCGAGATCTTGCGCCAGCCGTTCCATGTCGCCGCGCATCGGCCCGTCGCCAGCAAGCAGCAGCACGGCCTGCGGCGCTGAGGCGCGGAATCTGGCAAAAGCGCGCAAGGCGACTTCGTGACGTTTGACGGACCGGATGATGCCGACCATCAAAATGACGAAGGCGGCATCGTCGATGCCCAGGTCGCGGCGGATTTCGGCGCGCGTACGCCGGGCGACGAAGGTTTCAAAATCAATGCCGGTCGGGATGCTGACAACCTGCGCTTCCGGAAACCCGCAGTTGTCGATCAGGTTGCGGCGCATCGTCTCGCCGCAACTGACGACGCGCTGCGCCATGAAATGCACGAAGTTGTACCAATGCCGATGCAAGGGCAGGTTCAGGTGCCGCGTGCGCACTAGATGCGCGCCGCCAAGGCGGGCGGCGAACGCCCCGACCCAACTGTCGATGCCGCTATGCGTGTTGACGATGTCGATGCGCTCGCGCCGGATAAGGCGCGAAAGCGGCAGAATCGAGTGCAGGTCGAATTTGCCGGAAAACGGCAGATCAATCGTTTCGATGCCGCACTTCCGTGCCTGCGCGGCCAGCTTTGCCTGTCGCCGGGTGGCCAGAATCAGACGGTGCCCGCGTTCGGCCATACCGGTCATTTCAGAGAGAATGCGGCGCTCCTGGCCGCCCCAGCCATCCGACCATTCGGTGTGCAGGATGGTGAAGCGCGCTGGCGGCTGTTTTTCCAAGGGGTTCGGCAGCATGTCCGTCATTGCCTTTGCAGGTGCCTGTGCAAGTCGTTGGCGCCGGTTTCTTCTGCCTCGTCGCGGCCGCTTTCTTCCTGCGCGTACTGGATCTGGTACAAATGCGCATACATGCCGCTCCGGACGATGAGTTCGGCGTGCGTGCCGGTTTCGACGATGCGCCCATGCTGCATAACGACGATCCGGTCGGCATTTTCGATGGTCGACAGCCTGTGTGCGATGACCAGCGTGGTACGCCCTTGCATGAGGGTATCCAGCGCGTCCTGCACGCGGCGTTCCGATTCCGAATCGAGTGCCGAGGTCGCTTCGTCAAGAATCAGGATCGGCGCATTTTTCAGGAGGGCGCGGGCAATCGCCAGCCGCTGCCGCTGCCCGCCGGAAAGTTTGACGCCTTTTTCGCCCACCAGCGTGTCGAAACCTTGCGGCATCGTTTCGATGAATTCGAGCGCGTTTGCGGCTTTGGCGGCGGCGTATATTTCCTCGCGGCTGGCGTTGCGACGCGCGCCGTAGGCGATATTGGCGGCGACGGTGTCGTTGAACAGGATGACCTCCTGGCTGACCAGCGCGATATGGCTGCGCAGGCTGTCGATGCGAATGTCGTTGATGTTCTCGCCGTCGACGCGTATCGCGCCCTGGCTGACCGGATAAAAGCGCGGCAGCAAATTGGCGATCGTCGTTTTGCCGCTGCCCGACGGGCCGACCAGCGCCACGCATTCGCCGGGCTGCGTGGTAAAACTTACGCCCTTGAGCGCCTCGTCCGTGGCGCCCGGATAGGTGAAATGCACCGAATCGAATTCGATTTTCCCTTGGATATTCTCCAGTTCGATCGTGCCCTGATCGGGTTCGGGCTGCTCATCGATCACGGTAAAAACGCTTTCGGCCGCGGCCAGCCCGCGCTGAATCGTTGCGTTGATGTCGGTAAGCCGCCTGAGCGGCGCCAGCAGCATCAGCATCGCCGTGATGAAGGAGACGAAACCGCCGACCGTCGTTTGGTCGTTGGCGGCCTGCCGCAAGGCGACGGCCATGATGATGGCCAGCGCCACGGCGGCGAAAAATTGCACGATGGGGCTTTGCGCGGCAGCGGCGATGGTGGCGCGCATTGCCAGCCGACGCTGTAGCTGTACCGTGCTGACAAACCGTTCGCGCTCGTAATCCTGCCCGCCGAAAATCTTGACGATTTTGTGCCCTTCGATCGACTCTTGCAGAACCTGCGTGATGACGCCTTGTGATTCCTGAATGCCGCGCGAGATGCGTCGCAGCCGTCCGCTGAAGGCGCGTACCGCAATGGCGATGAACGGAAAGGTGGCGATGGCGACCAGCGTCAGCTTCCAGTTGAGATAGACCAGCCAGCACAGCAGGCCAAAAACCGACAGGCTGTCCTTGACCAGTGTGGTCAGCGCGCCGGTCGCCGCGCCGGTGACGCCGCTGACATCGTAGGTGACGCGCGACATAAGGCGTCCGGACGTATGATCGCTGAAATAATGGGCCGGCAACCTGATGATGCGCTCGAACATCGCCTCGCGCAGCTCGGAGACGACGTTATTTGACACCCAGCTCATGGCGTAGTCGCCAACGAAGCCGAGCAAGGCGCGAATGATGAAAAAAACGAGAATGCCCAGCGGATAGAGCAGCCAGTCGAGGCGGCCGGTCGCGCCGGAAAAGCCGCGGTCGAGCAGGCTCTTCATAACTGCCGGAAACACCGGCTCGACAATCGAGGAAATCCCCATGCAGACAATTGCCGCGACGAAAGCAAACCAATAGGGGCGGACGTAGCCGAGCAGGCGGAGATAAAGGCGGCGGCTATCAAGCGGCGTAGCGGTGTCTGACATGTGGGAAACGAAGCGCAATCCAAACAATCGAGAAAATGGGGATGTCGATCAGCCGTAGCGACAAGGTTCGGCCGGGCGCCCCCGACAATTTGCACCTGCCCGCTCCGGTGCGAAGTCAGTCCCCGGCGCCTGCCTCGCCGATGCGGGCGCTGGCCCGGCCTGTGCCTGACGCTTCTGCCTGACATGGCTGCGTCCTGCGGCGGATACGCGCGGATTATACCCGGCCGCGCCGATTTACGGCTGACCGCGCCGCCTTAAACCGGAAGCCTGTTACCGGATGCACGCTGCCATAACGCGAAAAGGAAAATGGCATTTGCCGGTGACGGATGTTAGGCTTACCGCCTGAATCATTTTGGAGCGGATTTTTTGCCATGCAGCCCGTCACGCCCCCACGCACACCGCCGCTTAGCGTGGCGATCATCACCCAAGACGAGGCATCGAACATCGTGCCCTGTTTAGACAGCGTCGCCGGGCTGAGCGACGACATCGTCGCGCTCGATTCGGGCAGCGTCGATGGCACGCAGGCGCTGTGCGCGGCGCGCGGCGTGCGCGTGTATGAAGAAGCCTGGCGCGGTTTTGGCAAAACCAAGCAGCGCGCCGTCGAACTGGCCCGCCACGACTGGGTGCTGTGTCTGGACGCCGACGAGCGCCTGACGCCCGAACTGGCCGCAAGCATCCGCCAGGCGCTCGCTGCGCCGCAGTTTTCCGCCTATCGCTTCGCCCGTGCCAACAAGTTCCTCGGCCGTTACCTGCGCCACGGCGAAGGCTATCCCGACTGGAATCTGCGCCTCTTCGACCGGCGGCGCGCCCGCTGGTCGGACGACGAAGTGCACGAAAAAGTCCTGTGCGATGAGCCTGTCGGCACCTTGGCCGGCGACCTGCTGCACGACTCGGCCGAATCGCTGGAAAACTACCTGAACAAACAGAACCGTTACACCTCGCTGGGCGCAGGCATGGCCGACCCCGCGCAGGGCGTACCGGCGCTGCGGCTGGTCGTCTCGCCGCTCGTGCGCTTCGTCAAGTTCTATTTTTTGCGCGGCGGCTTCCGCGACGGGCTGCCGGGGCTGGTGCATATCGCCATCGGCTGCTTCAACAGCTTCATGAAATACGCCAAGATCGTCGAACGGCAACAGCGGGCGCGGCGGGATTAAGGGATTACAGAGATTCAGCGCCAGGCCGGCGACAACGGCGCATGGGCGCCTGCCCTGGGAAGCATCAGAAATACTTGCACTTGCCGCAACGCTGGCCGGTGCCCGCCGCGCTATCGAAAACCCCTTGATATTCAATGCCCTGTAGCCCTAGTGAACAGGGCGTTTGTGGGCAGGCGCCGCGGCAACCCGCGTAAACACTGGGCTACAGGGCAGCGGGCGCTAGGATGCCCTATTCATGCGGGTTTTGGAGGCGTATGGCTGGAAACGCGCTATTCATAAGCCTTTCAGGGCGCCCTTCGCGGAAAGGCCGTAAATACAAGGGCTTCCGGGCAGCACCGCTTGCAAAGCCGACCAGAAGAGCGCAGCCGAAACATCTGAACAGCCCCGGCCGCTATGCCTGAACGGTGCGGGTTCGGCGCGCCTGTGCCCATCCGCCTGCTCGCCGGTCGCTTTCTCTCTCTGATGGAGAAAGCTGGGATGGGAGAAAGGCTAGGATGCTGGGAAGGCTGGGATGCGGTGAAAGGTCGGGATGCGAGAGAAGAACAGGATGGGAGAAGGTCGGGGCAGCTTGAATTACCCGCTGCGTCTGGTCATCCCCTCCATCCTCACACTGCCTTCTCCACCCCGCGGGAGCGGGAACATTCGCCCGCCTTTCGTTGATTGCAATTCGAAAAACGCCCTGCTCGCAAGCCCGTGTATTTAGGGCGTTTGCGGGCAGCCGCCGCGGTAACCCGCGTAAACACTGGGCTGCAGGGCAGGGGGCGCTGGAATGCCCTATTTATGCGGGTCTTGGAGGGGTATGGCTGGAAACCCGCTATTCACAGTCCTTTCAGGACATCCTTCGCGGAAAGACCGTAAATACGCGGGCTTCCGGGCAGCGCTGGCGGCCAAGTCCATCGGGAGCGGGACGGCCGGAGCGCCCGCACCGTTGCTCAGTAGAGGCTCGCTTCGCCTTCCGGGCGCGTTTTGAAGCGGCGGTGCACCCAGTAGTATTGCTCGGGCATGGTGCGGATTTGCGCTTCGATCATCTGGTTCATGCGCTGCGTGTCGGCTTCGACGTCGTTGCTGGGGAAGTCCGGCCAGGGGTCGCCGATCTCGAGGACGTAGCCCTGGTTGCCGGGCAGGCGGCGGGTGATCGTGAAAAGCACGCGCGCTTTGGCGGCGCGCGCCAGGCGGGAGAGGCCGGTAATCGTGGCGGTCTGGATGCCGAAGAAGGGGACAAAAATCGAGTCGCGGCGGCCAAAGTCCATGTCCGGCAAGTAGTAAAACGGCCGCCCGGCGCGCATGGCTTTGATGGTGGCCAGCGCGCCGTCCTGCCGGGAAAGCAGCATCTGGTCGCGGAAGCGTTTGCGGCCGCGGTAGAGCAGCGCGTCGAAGACGGGATTTTTTTGCGCGGAGTAGATGCTCAGCGCGTCAAAGCGCATGGCGAGCGCGACGCCACCGGCATCCAGACCGACGAAGTGCGGCGCCAGCATGATGACGGGCTGCCCGGCATCGAGCAGGGCGCGGATTTTTTCCTCGCCGTCGACGCGGATCAGGCGGTTTAGGCGTGCGGGGCGGCTCCACCAGAGCAGGCTGCGCTCGAACAGGCTTTGACCGAGCACGCGGAAATGCGCTTTGATGAGCGCTTTTCTGGCGGCATCGTCGAGTTCGGGGAAACACAGCGCCAGATTGGTTTGCGCGATGCGCCGCCGTTGTGCGCCGAGCAGGAAAAAGAGCCGGCCTACGCCGTTGCCCATGGCCGCCAGCAGCGGCTGCGGCAGGAAGTGCAGCAGCCAGAGCAGGGTGACGGCAAGCTGGCTCAGAAGTCGTTTAAGCATGGTTGCTGGAAGGTTCGTTTTCTGGATTCCGGACGGTGCTTCAATTGGCACGGAAGGCGGCCTGAATGGCCGGAAGCGGCGCACAATTTTATAATGATCGAAACCGGTACCGTTTTCAATGGAGAAATCAAGCCATGAAGTCCCAGGAGGTCTTGAGTTATTTGCAGGAAAACCCGCAGTTTTTTGAGGAACATGCCGAACTGCTGTCGCATATTCCCATTCCACATCCACATGGCGGACGGATGATTTCCATCACCGAACGGCAGATGGTGAGCCTGCGCGAAAAGAACCGCAAGCTGGAAAATAAACTGGGCGAATTGCTGCGCTTTGGTGAGGATAATGACGCGCTCAGTGACAAGGTGCATCGACTGGCCGTGGCGATGATTTCGGCGGCGACGCTGCAAGCGGTGCTGCATTCGCTTAATTTTTATCTGCGCGATGATTTTGGCGTGCCGTATTTTGCCTTGTGCTTTTGGGAGCGCCCCGACGCTATTGCCGAAGTGCCGGACTTTGTCGGTGTTAATCGCGCGCTGCGGTCGTTTGCCGAGACGCTGACACAGCCTTATTGCGGCGCGGCGCCTGCGCATGATGCGGCGGTGTGGTTTGGCGAAAAGGCGCCGGAAGTTCGCTCGCAGGCGTTGGTTACGCTGCGTTCAGGCGGTGGCGCGATCGCCTTGCTGGCGCTCGGCAGTAAAGAGGGCGACCATTTTTACGAAGATATGGGAACGCTCTATCTCGAACGGATTGGCGAAATGCTCTCGGCGGCGCTGGTTCGTGTGCAGCGCTTTGTCTAGAGGGGCGGCCACGGCAGACGAGGCAGCCGCAGGCAAGACTGTGACCACATCCGACGCCGGCACGAATACGAGTCGCCCGGATAAAGCCAGCGGGGAGAGGCTGGTCGAAGCCTATCTCGATGAATTGGCGCAGCAGCGCCGGCAGTCGCCGCTGACGGTGGCTAGCTATCGGCGCGACCTGGAGGTGTTGTCCCGCCTGCATGCCGATCTTGTCCAATCATCGGGCGGTTTGCTGGCCTTGCAGGCGCATCATATCCGGCGCTTTGCGGTGCAGCTGCACGCACGCGGACTGTCCGGCCGCTCGCTGGCGCGCACTCTGTCGGCCTGGCGCGGCTTCTATCGCTGGCTGGGGCGGCGCGGCGAGATTTCCGCCAATCCGGTCGATGGCGTGCGTGCGCCAAAAAGCGATAGAGGGTTGCCCAAGGCGTTGTCGACGGACGAGGCGAGCCGATTATTGGCGCGCAAGGTCGATACGCTGCTGGAAATCCGTGATCAGGCGATGTTTGAGCTGTGCTATTCATCCGGTTTGCGCCTCTCCGAGCTGGCGGCGCTGGATATGGACGGGGTGCCCGATCTGTTGGCGGGAGAAGTCCGGGTGCTGGGCAAACGTCGCAAGGAGCGGCTGGTGCCGGTCGGGCGTTTTGCGCGCGAGGCGGTGAGCCGCTGGGTGCAGCAGCGCAGCCAGTTGGCGCGCCCCGGAGAAACGGCTTTGTTCGTCAGCCGGCGCGGCGGGCGTATCAGCATGCGGATGATCGAGATTTGCCTGCAACGCCTGGCAGTCAAACAGGGAATGCCGGTCGGTGTGCATCCGCATATGTTGCGGCATTCCTTTGCAACGCATATTTTGCAGTCTTCGGGCGATTTGCGCGCCGTGCAGGAGATGCTCGGCCACGCCAGCATTGCCTCGACGCAGGTGTACACGCATCTTGATTTTCAGTATCTCTCCAGGGTCTACGATGACACACATCCGCGCGCTAAACGGGATGGCGTGAGGGGTGAAATGCAGGATAAAGCGCAGGATGCGGCGCAAGACGGTCAACGGGGCGCCAAACAGTGCGGCGCGCAAGATGATAGCGGTGCAAAATTCAATTTGCCCTGATGGCGGGCTTATGCTAAAAATAAAGCCGCGATTGCTCTGCCTTGAGGGGCCCGGGCTGTAGGGGCCAGGCTGTACAACACAAGAACTTTCGACGGAATTATGATTTTTTCCCTTTTCAAGAAGTCATCAAAAACAACAGCTTCGGAAGCTGCCACTCAGAACGGGGAAGCGCAAAATCCGGATGCTGACAATGCGGATGTAGAAAATTCCCGTTTTTCGGATTTTTCTCCCAATGAAAGCCAGGGAAGCATCATTGTCGAAGAAGATAGCTCCCATGCCGATGCGGATGCCGAAGAGGCGGCGATGCTGTACGCCAACCGCCAGAACGACGAGGCGCGAAGCGTACTTGAAGAGGCTGTCCGGCATCGTAGACGTGAGGCTGGCGAATGGCTGTGGCGAATGCTGTTCGATCTGTACCGGATTATTGGCGACCACAAGGCGTTTGACGCGATGGGCATCGAATATGCGAAAGCCTTTGAAAAATCGCCCCCCGTCTGGCATGGAGAAACCGGCAGCCAGTCGAAGTCATCGGCGCTTGTCGGCGGCATGAACTTCAACGGCGATCTGGTGGGATCAAACAAACCTGCATTTGCATCGATCCGTCAGACGCTGGAAAAAAGGAAGCGTCTGCGTATCGATTTTTCGCGGACGCGACAGGCCGATGCGGCAGGTTGCGCCAGCCTGCTGGCGCTGATCCAGGATGCCCGGCAGAAGCAGAAAGAGATCGATTTACTGGGCGTGGATCCGTTGGCGAACCTCTTGCAGGCGCGGCTTGTTCCCGGCGAAGCGAAAGAGCAGGAATCCTGGCTTTTGTTTCTTGAGCTATGTCAGCGGCAGGGAAAACAGGAGCTCTTTGAAAACACCGCAATCGACTACGCCGTGACCTTTGAGTTGTCGCCGCCTTCATGGGACGAAACACGCGTTGCCGCGTCCAGGCGCCCCGCAGAGACTGCCGAGGACGAGGATAAAAATGTCGAGCAGGAAACGCAGACCAATGCCTATGTGCTGGAAGGCGATGTGCGCGGCGTGCGTTTTGACGACTTCGGTGAATTTGCCGAGGCGCATGAGAATATTGTGATCGACTGTACCCGCCTGGTCTGCATGGATTTTGTCAGCGCCGGCGTGCTGGCGAATATCTTGGCGGGACTCAAGCGCCAGGGGAGGCCGGTCGTGCTGTATCAGCCTAACTATATGGTTGCCGGCCTGTTTCGCGTGCTTGGCCTGAATGCCTCGGCGCGAATGATTTTGCCTAAACCCTGACTGATTTCGAGCCTGTCATGGAGCAGTATCACGGTACGACGATTCTTTCCGTGCGCCGCGGCAACCAGGTTGCCATGGGCGGCGACGGCCAGGTGACGCTGGGAAATATCGTTATCAAAGCGAGTGCGCGCAAGGTGCGCAGAATTTATCAGGAGCGCATTCTCGCTGGATTCGCTGGCGGTACGGCCGATGCTTTTACCCTGTTTGAACGCTTCGAGGCCAAGCTGGATAAGCATCAAGGGAACCTGTTGCGTTCGGCCGTCGAGTTGGCTAAGGACTGGCGCAGTGATCGTGCCTTGCGCCGTCTGGAAGCGATGCTGGCCGTCGCTGACCGCGAGCATTCTTTGATCATTACCGGCAATGGCGATGTGCTGGAACCGGAGTACGGCATTGTCGCCATCGGTTCGGGCGGCGCATACGCCCAGGCGGCCGCGCGGGCGCTGATCGAGAATACTGATTTTGCGCCTGTCGAAGTCGTGCGCAGATCGCTGGAGATCGCCGGCGATCTGTGTATCTACACGAATCGGAATTTCACCATCGAAGCGCTGGATTGAGCCGTGCCCACCATTGACACGGCACCTTCTTTGGCGTTGGCATTCGCCTGCTCTGGTATTGTATTGCGCAGGGCTTCGTTCATTTTCAACTCTTTTGTTTTGTTGATTGCTGTCTATGCCAAATACCATGCAGATGACGCCGCAGGAAATCGTTCACGAACTCGATAAACACATCGTCGGGCAGGATCAAGCCAAGAAGGCTGTCGCCATCGCTTTGCGCAACCGCTGGCGGCGCGCACAGGTGGCCGAGCCGCTGCGTCAGGAAATTACACCCAAGAATATTTTAATGATTGGGCCGACGGGCGTTGGTAAAACGGAAATTGCACGGCGCCTGGCGCGGCTGGCCAATGCTCCGTTCATCAAGGTCGAGGCGACGAAGTTTACCGAGGTCGGTTATGTCGGACGCGATGTCGAGACGATCATCCGTGATCTGGCGGAGATTGCCGTCAAGAGCGGGCGTGAACAGGCGATGAAGGCTGTGCGTGTGCGCGCCGAGGATGCGGCCGAGGATCGCATCCTGGATGTCTTGCTGCCGCCGGCGCGCGGCGGCGCTGGCGGTGACGGCGCGATCGATGATGAGAACGCAACGCGTCAGAAATTCCGCAAGCGTTTGCGGGAAGGCGCACTCGATGACAAGGAAATCGAGATCGAAGTGGATGGCCCGTCCATACAAGCGGAGATTTTTGCGCCGCCGGGTATGGAAGAGTTGACTTCGCAGATTCAGGGCATGTTTCAAAACATGGGTAGCGGGCGCAAGAAAACGCGTAAATTGCGTATTGCTGAAGCGCGTAAGCTGCTGGTTGACGAAGAGGCCGCCAAGCTGGTCAATGATGAGAAAGTCAAGCTGGCTGCTGTCAGTAATGTCGAACAGAACGGCATTGTCTTTCTCGACGAGATCGACAAGATCGCGTCGCGCAGTGAAGTGGGTGGCGCCGATGTTTCCAGGCAGGGCGTGCAGCGGGATTTGCTGCCTCTGGTCGAAGGGACGACAGTATCGACTAAATACGGCATGATCCGTACCGATCACATTCTGTTTATCGCCAGCGGTGCCTTCCATTTGTCCAAACCTTCGGATCTGATTCCGGAACTTCAGGGGCGCTTTCCTATCCGGGTGGAGCTGGAATCACTGTCGGTCGGCGATTTCGAGCGTATCCTGACACAGACCGACGCCTGTCTGACCATGCAGTATCAGGCTTTGATGGCGACTGAAGGGCTGGCGCTGGAATTTATACCGGATGGCATCCGACGTATGGCCGAAGTGGCTTGGTCGGTTAATGAGCGGACGGAAAATATCGGTGCACGTCGTTTGTATACGGTCATCGAACGGCTTCTGGAAGAAGTGTCGTTTTCTGCGGGCAATGCCGGGCAGGCAAAAAATGTTCGCATCGATGCAGCGTATGTCGATGCGCGCCTTGCGGATCTGTCGCAGAATGAGGATTTGTCCCGCTACGTGCTCTGAGCCGGCTGATCGACCCGGTGAGCATTCTGGGCCGCTATTGGGGCGTATGGCAGATCTTACGGTGAAGCGGCCTGACGCCCTCTGCTAAGGCAGGTAAGCAGGGCAGAAATGGATTGCCGAGCAGGCAGACAGCGCGCATCCGTGCATCATAATCAGCTTGCGAAACGGCTATAGGGTTTATACTATTCGCCGAGATGGTATTTTTTTGGAGCTGATTCTGTGAGTTCTTCTGATGATCTGATCAAGAGTATTCGCAACGGCGAACTGGATAAAGTGCGCGCCCTGCTGAATGCCGGCGTTCCCGTTGATATCGACGGCAGCCATGGCCAGCCGGGACTGCCGATAGCGATGGCCTGTTTTCTTGGGCATGTGGCTATCGTCAAAGCGCTTGTTCAACATGGCGCCAAGGTGAATCTGGCCGACAACAGCATTTCGACATCTCCGCTATCTATGGCGCTGCGGGGCAATAAACGGGATGTTGTCAGGCTTCTGATCGAACTTGGCGTAAAAGTGCCGGAGAGTATGCAAGGTAGCCTGAATGCCGAAGAGCTGGCACTCCTCCGACAAAGGGAAAAACTGACACCGAATGTAGAGACGCGTGGCCGCAGCGGCAGCTCGGCTATTGAAGAAATTGATATGGTAGGTTGCTACGGTACGGACACGGGCACGTTGGAGGCGGATGTGATGCGCATGGCCCGTGAAATGGCCGCCAAGAAAAAGTTGCGCTGAATAGTACGTGGTGTAGACCTGACCAATCGGTTGTCATCAATCGTTTCCGTTCGCTGACCATGAAAAAGCCCCGCTTCGTGCGGGGCTTTTTGGTGCGCTAATGAATGCTGATGCGCATCAGCAGATCGTGCGGAATCAGCAATAATCGGCCCAGTTGATGCCGCGCATATCGCCGGTTTTTTCGAACTGACGATGCATGCCGTAGGCCATGCTGAGCGAGAACGGCTGATGGTTGATCTTCTTGATGCGTCCCATGTAGTCGCGCAGCTGATCCTTGAAGTCGGGATGCACGCAGTTGTTGATGATCAACTCGGCACGTTGCAGCGGATCCTTGCCGCGCAGATCGGCCACACCTTGATCGGTGACGACGACAGAGACCGAGTGCTCGCTGTGATCCAGGTGTGAGACGAATGGAACGACGGCCGAGATCTTGCCGCCTTTGGCGGTTGACGGGCACGAGAAGATCGAGACATAGGCCGCGCGTGTGAAGTCGCCCGAGCCACCGATACCGTTCATCATCGTCTTGCCCATCACGTGCGTAGAGTTGACGTTGCCTGCAAGGTCAAATTCGATGGCCGTGTTCATCGAGACGACGCCGATGCGGCGGACAATTTCCGGATTGTTGGAAATTTCCTGCGGGCGCAGCAGAATGTGGCGCTTGTAAAAATCCAGGTCGTCGATGACTTTCTTCATCGCTTCATGGCTGAGCGTCAGTGCAGTCGTCGAGGCGAACGAGCAACGGCCGGCTTCGATCAGCGGGATGACAGAATCCTGCAGCACTTCGGTATACATCTGGAAGGTCGGAATATCCTTGCTCTTACCGATGGCGGCGAGTACGGCATTGGCGATGTTGCCGACGCCCGATTGCAACGGCAGGAAAGATTTTGGAATACGGCCGGCTTTCATTTCACCAACCAGGAAGTCGGCAACGTTCTGGCCGATTCTGTCGGTTTCCGGCGTGGAAGGATCGAAGCCGCCGGTTTCATCCTGCTGGTTGTTTAACACAATAGCAACGATTTTTTTCGGATCTACGACACAGATCGGCGAGCCAACCCGGTCGGACGCCGAGTAGATCGGGATTTCGCGGCGGAAGGGCGGATCCTGCGGTTCGAGAATGTCGTGCAAGCCGAGCAGCGTGGCTGGGTGCGCGGAGTTAAGTTCGAGGATGATTTTTTCCGCATGTGCCAGATAGGTCGGCGCTGCACCGACCGAGGTCGTCAGGACAACGCCGCCGCCCGCGAGGATGTCGCACACTTCGACGACGGCCCAGTCGATCTTGCCCAGCGCGCCGTAGCGTACGGTCTGCGGCAATACGGAAAGGTGCATATCGACGTAATGGACATCTCCGGCATTGATTTGTTTGCGCAGGTTGGGGTTGCCCATGTAGGGCGTACGGAAGAGCGTGGCTTCGGCTTCGGCGAGCGCGCCGTCGAGCGACTTGCCGGTCGATGCGCCCGTCAGGACGCTGATTTTGAAGGGACGCCCCGCGTCGTGTTCACGCTTGGCTTTTTGCGCCAGTGCGGCAGGAACGGCTTTGGCGGCGCCCGCCGGCGTAAAGCCGCTAAAACCGATTTTTTGACCATCCTTGATTAATTCAGCCGCTTCTTCGGCAGTGAGAATCGGGAAAGGTAGTGCCATTTCGAAAACTCCTTTTTTAGATAGACAGTTAGTCAGACAGGCTGAAAGGAAATGTGCAACCAGGAAATAGTAGCGCATGGGGAAGATGCCGCGGTTGCGGCTTTCCACATAATTTGCCCGATTCACGCATCGGCGAAGGTTGCCGTGAAAGCGGTGCCGAGCGGATTGTCTATCTAGCGCGCTTTGGTGTCGATCAATAGCGTGACCGGTCCGTCGTTGATCAAGGAAACCTGCATGTTGGCGCCGAAGATGCCCGCCTGGATCGGGCGTCCCAGCTCGATTTCCAGGCAATGCAGGAAATATTCGAATTGCGGCTGCGCTACTTCCGGCCTCGCGGCACGGTTCCAGGAAGGGCGATTGCCTTTTTTGACCGAAGCGAACAGAGTGAATTGACTGACTGCCAGAATTTCGCCGCCGACATCGCGCACGCTGCGATTCATAACGCCGGCTTCGTCATCAAAAATGCGTAGGCTGGTGAGTTTGGCCGAAAGCCAGCGGGCGTCTTCTTCGCCGTCACCCTCTTCACAACCGACGAGTACCAGTAGCCCTTGTCCAATGCGGCCCACGGTACTGCCGAAGGCATCGACCTGCGCTTCGCGTACTCGCTGCACGACGGCTCTCATGGCGCCGCCTGTTCGGGTGGGAGCGCCTCGGAGTCCTTTGCTAGCCAATGTATGGCGTATACCTGAACTTCCGGCTGCAGGGTGACGTGTCCGATGCCGGCGTGAAGCAGCGTGTGCTGCGCCTCGGCCAGCGTTTCTGCCCAGGTATCGAGTGAGTTAACCACCAGGTGTGCGGACAAGGCGATGCGGTTTGACGACAGGGTCCAGATATGCAGATCATGTACAGAGAGGACGCCGGGTACGGTCGCCAGCATATGACCGATCTTTTCAACGGAAAGATGTTCTGGGACGCCTTCCAGCAAAGCCTGGACAATTTCACGTAGCAGGCGCAGGCTGGAGAAAAGGATCAGGCCGCAAATCAGCAGGGAAAGCAGCGGGTCGATCGGCATCCAGCCGACCCACCAAATCACCGCGCCGGCAACGAGCGCCGCGACTGAGCCAAGCAGATCGCCCAGCACATGCAACAATGCGCCGCGTGTATTCATTGTCTGTTCGCCGTGCATCAGCAGCGCGGCAGCGCCGATATTGACGAACAGGCCAACGATGGCAACTAGCGTCACCGTTTCGCCGTGAATCATCGTTGGCTCGAGCAGCCGGCGCACGGCGGCGACTGCGATGCCGACAACGATCAAGGCCATGAAAAGAACGTTGCCCAGCGCCGCCAAAGTCTCGACGCGCCCCAGTCCATAGGTATGCTGGCGCGAGGGGGGGCGTTGTGCCAGTTTGGCGGCGACGGCGGCCAATCCCAGCGAAGCGCTGTCGGTCAGCATGTGGCCGGCATCGCCCAGCAGCGCGAGTGAACCAGACCACAGGCCGGCAAATGCTTCGACGCCGGCAAAACCGAGCGTCAATGCCAGGGCTGCGATCAGGCGTGGGCCGGCATCCACGCCATGATGGTGGTGATGCGCATGCCCGCCAACGTGAGAATGATGATGTGCATCGCTCATAATGAAACCATTATAGCCCCATGCGCTGAGCGTTAGCTTCGCACACCGGGCTTAGGCGACCTATCGATGAACAGACGCCCGTTTGAGCATCATGTCGGCGTCGACCTCTGTGGTGATTTCGCCTGCCGTTTGGGGAGGGTGATACCATTGCGCCCGTATTTTTAAGGACGGCGCGATCATCATCGTTGGCCGGTGGCAGTGAACACGGAAGATTGTCAGGTCATCATGTCTGCGCAGCAAGAATCCAAAGGTTCAATTCAGGTGATCGAGCGGATGATGTCTCTGCTCGATGCACTCTCGGAAAATAGTGAGCCAGCGACACTGAAGGTGCTGGCACAGCGTACGGGATTACATCCGTCGACGGCGCATCGCATCCTCGGCGTCATGTGCCACACGCGGTTGGTCAGACGCCATGGAAATGGGGCGTATACGCTGGGCATGCGCTTGCTCGAATTGGGCAGTATCGTTAAGTCGCGCATTGAGATTGGGGCGATTGCCCGACCGTTCATGCAAGCGCTGCACAAAGAGATTGGCGAAGTCATCAATCTCGCTATCCGCGACCAGGATGAAGTGGTGTATGTCGAGCGTACGTCGGGCGGGCAGTCGCTGGTGCGCGTCGTCTATCTGGTCGGGTCGCGCGCGCCATTACATCTGACGTCGCTCGGCAAACTGTTTTTAGCGGCTGATACGCCGGAGGAAGTGCATGCTTATGCCGAACGCACGGGATTACCCGGCAAGACGTTTTACTCGCTGACCCATCTCGAAGCGCTGGAAAACGATCTCGATAAAGTGCGCAGCACCGGCATTGCTTACGATGTCGAGGAAGCGGAAATCGGCTTGCGTTGTATTGCCACGCCGATTTTCGATAGCGAAGGTGAAATCGCTGCCGGCCTGTCGATTTCGGCGCCCACAGACCGTCAGCGGTATGACTGGGAGCTTGAACTCAAGCGGACGGCGGATGCGATTTCATATGCGATCGGCTATCGTCCGCGGACACCGGCACCGGCCTAACTAACTAGCGTTGCCGGATGCGGCGAGGGCGCGTGCCGTGTCACGTTGTTGCGTGTATTCCATCCAGCGCTTGATGCGGTTCGCATCGCCGACGCGCGTCAGCTTGCCTGCTGAATCGAGCAAAACGATGACGACGGGTTTGTCGGTCAGCCAGGCCTGCATGACCAGGCAACGGCCGGCCTCGTGGATATAGCCTGTTTTCGATAGCCCGACCGCCCAGTCGGAATGGCTGACCAACGGGTTGGTGTTACGGAATGTCAGTGACTGCCCGCTGATGTCGACGGATGCCTCGGCTGTTGTCGACCATGCGCGGATCAGCGGGTAGCGATAAGCGGCTGCGACCATGCGTGCCAAATCGTGTGCCGTGGATACATTGGCGCTGCTCAGTCCGGTAGGATCGTCAAAGCGTGTGTTGTACATGCCCAAGGCGTTTGCCTTGGCGTTCATCGCCGTAATGAACGCCGGCATACCGCCCGGATAATGTCTGGCCAGGGCATGCGCCGCACGGTTTTCGGAGGACATCAGCGCCAGTAGCAATGCCGTTTCGCGGCTGATCGACAGTCCGACCGGTAAACGGGAACGGCTGCCGCGTAGAGAGTCGATATCGTCTTCACCGATTGAAATCATGGCTTGTAAATCGGGTGCGCTATCCAGCACGACCATGGCGGTCATGAGTTTGGTGATCGAGGCGATCGGCGTAATTTCACTGGCATTCTTTTGAAAAAGCGCATTGCCTGTTTTCTGATCAAAAACTAGTGCCGATGCGGAATTCACGGCAAGATGTTGGGAAACCTGCCATTGCTCGGCCGCTTGTGCCAGTGAGCGGTGCGGGAAACGGGATTTCACGACGCGCTTTGCCGAGCGGGAGAATTTCTCTGCATGTTTTGCCAGACGCGCCTGTGATTTTGTCATGGACCGGGCGGAACGAGAGGGCGCTGCAGTTTTGACCTGTTTCGTCGTGGATGTTCGAGCTTTCGCTAACGTTTTTCCTGCCTGCTTGGCAGGGAGCGCCGCGTTTCGGGCCGGTGCCTTACGTACCGATACCGTGAGATTGGTCGGTTGTTTATTTGCCTGTTTGGCGTGTGGTGCGGATGATCCCTTGATTTTTTGCGCGATGGGACGCTGTTTGCCCTTATTTGCGGGCGCGGCGGCCACCAAGGTCGCGCCGCTGTACATCAGAATGATGGACAGTAGAGTGGGTCCCAGCTTTGAGCGCACGATGCCTTCTCCTTCCTAGCGCAAAATCCTATAAATTCGGAGTATTTTTAGAAAATACTAAAAATATTAAAAAACATGAGGCTATGAGTGTTAGCTAATATAAAGCATTAAATAAAAAATGCAACTTCTTTCTGTGCGGAAATTAAAAAATTTTTTGGACACCAAGGTGCACAGCATTGGTCGATAAAGGGATTTCGATGTGATAGCATGGTGTCGAATTAGGAAATAATTGATTTCCTAGCATGGTTTGCTACTTGTGGCAGCCGGCCGGTGTTTGCTGTGAGGTCTGCGGGATTTTACAGTTTTTGTAGTAATTGATTCATTTGTATCACCGGTGTTGTTTGACTGCTTCCATCAGGCATGGAAGATCAAGATCGTTTTTGCCGGCTGAAAGGATTGTGTTTCTGAAAGATTGCATGTTCGTTTTTCATTTAATCCTGTAGAAGAGAGAGTGCCACTATGAATCAGACTGTTGCAATCAATGCCCCTGAATATGTCAAACATGAGGGACTCAAAAAATGGGTCGCCGAAATCGCTGCCCTGACCACCCCTGAACGTGTTGTGTGGGTTGACGGGTCGCAGGAAGAATATGATCGCCTGTGCCAGGAACTGGTTGATGCGGGCACCTTCGTCAAACTGAAAAAGCGCAAAAATTCTTTTTTGGCGTGTTCTGATCCTTCAGATGTTGCACGTGTCGAAGATCGAACATTTATTTGTTCTGAGAAACAGGAAGACGCTGGCCCGACCAATAACTGGGAAGATCCCAAAAAGATGCGCGAAACCCTGAATGGCCTGTTCAAGGGCTGCATGAAGGGGCGCACTATGTATGTGATTCCGTTTTCGATGGGGCCTCTCGGTTCGCCGATTGCCCAGATCGGCTTCGAGATCACCGACTCGGCCTATGTCGTCGTCAATATGCGCATCATGACGCGCATGGGTAAGGATATTTTTCCGATTCTCGGAACGGATGGTGAGTTTGTACCGTGCGTACATTCGATCGGTGCGCCGAAAGCGCCGGGTCAGAAGGATCCGAGGTGGCCGTGCAACCCGACGACCAAGTACATCGTTCACTATCCCGAAACCCGTGAAATCTGGTCATACGGCTCAGGCTATGGCGGCAATGCGCTGCTCGGCAAAAAATGCCTTGCCCTGCGCATCGCTTCCTCGATGGCGCGCAAGGATGGCTGGCTGGCCGAGCATATGCTGATTCTCGGCGTCGAGTCGCCCGAAGGCAAGAAGCATTATGTGGCAGCGGCCTTCCCGTCGGCCTGCGGCAAGACCAACTTTGCCATGCTGATTCCGCCGGCTGGGCTGAAGGGCTGGAAGATCACCACGATTGGCGACGACATCGCCTGGATCAAGCCGCGCAAGGACAAGGACGGCGTGACCCGCTTTTACGCCATCAATCCGGAAGCCGGCTTCTTTGGCGTTGCGCCCGGTACCAACGACAAGACCAATCACAACGCCATGGCTTCGCTAGCCGAAAATACCATCTTCACCAACGTCGCGCTGACCGATGACGGCGATGTCTGGTGGGAAGGCATGGGGCCGGCGCCGGCACACGCCATCGACTGGCAAGGCAATGATTGGACGCCGGAAATTGCCAAGGAGAAAGGCACCAAGGCCGCCCATCCAAATTCGCGCTTTACTGCGCCGGCCTCGCAATGTCCATGTATTGACAAGGACTGGTCGAATGGCGACGGCGTGCCGATTTCGGCCTTCATCTTTGGCGGTCGCCGTGCTTCGACCGTGCCGCTGGTTTGTCAAAGCGCTGACTGGGATCACGGCGTTTATATCGCTGCGACGCTGGGTTCAGAAACAACAGCCGCTGCTTTTGGCGCGCAAGGCGTTGTTCGCCGCGATCCGTTCGCCATGCTGCCCTTCTGCGGCTACCACATGGCGGATTACTATAACCACTGGTTGCAGATGGGCTCGGTCACGACGAAACAGGTGCCGATCTTCATGGTCAACTGGTTCCGCACCGATGAAAAAGGCGGTTTCGCCTGGCCGGGCTTTGGCGATAATGCGCGTGTCCTCAAATGGATCATTGAGCGTTGCGAAGGCAAGGTCGGCGGTGTCGAGTCTGTGCTTGGCACGATGCCCAACTATGAAGATATCGACTGGACGGGACTGGATTTTTCGAAGGAACAGTTCAACAACGTCACCAAGCTCGACAAAGAAACCTGGTTGTCTGAACTCGCGGGCGTCAAGGAATGGTTCGCCAAGATGGGCCCCAAGCTGCCTGCCAAGCTCGCGGCGATCCGCGATGCCTTCGAAACGAAGTTTAAAAACTCTTAAAGTATTTTTTGTTCTGCCCAAAAAGCCGCCTGTAGGCGGCTTTTTTATTCCAGGGAATTTTTTCTTAAATGAAGGCTATTGTGCACCGCTGATGTGCTACCGGGTGTGGGGCAAAGCGATGCTCAGTGAAGGCCATCCCGCCGGCATTATTCAGTTTTGCCGGATGTGCTACTGATCAGCAGGCCCTTGAGTACTGGTGAAACGAATTCACGGCGGGCTAGAACGTAAACGATGATAAATGTCGAGATAATGAACGCGGTGGCCGAGACCATCCAGGACATGACGGCCATACCAAAATAATAGGCGCGCAGCCCTCGGTTGAAATCGTTGCCGGCGCAAGTATTGACGGCGGCAAATTTCAGGGAAAAATGCTCGATTTCTTCCTCGCTTGGCATTTGCGGTACCGAGCCGAGCGTAATCAGCAGCAGGTTGAACTGGCGTAGCGCCCAAGTAAATTTGAAATAGGCCAGAACGAATATGCCGAATAGGATCAATAATTTCAGTTCCGCCACTTCACGCGAAGGGGCGCGCGCAAAAGGCAGCTCCGAGGCCATGGCAATGAGTTGGTCGAGGGCACCGAGTGCGGCGAACAAGGCGCCGATGATATAGATCGAAGTATTGGCGTAGTAGGAAATGCTCTGCAGCAGGTTGCCGATCAGCGAACTGTCGATGATGCGCTGTTCGCGCTGCACCATCGCTCTTCCCCAGGCAAGGCGCAGTTTGTTGGCTTCCCCGTGCAGGGTCGCATAACCCAGCCAGCCATAGCTAATAATCAGTTCGATACCGATCCAGCAAACTAAAAACCATGCCAGACCAATCCAGTCGAGTAGGGAAAACTTTGCCAGTAATTCAGCAATAACTTTTATGTTCTCCATATTCTAAGAGATATCTAATTTATTGTTTTCCTGGGAGTTGGCGGGAATCATCATGATTGAGCCTGTTTCATGATTTCGTTGTGTTGATTGGCCTGTGGTGTGCTTTAGATATTTATCGTGTCTGGCGAAGCGCAAGAGAATCGCCGGCCAAAAAAATCTGGTGAATGCTGGAAATTCGGCAAATGCTTCGCCTTGAATACTGCCTAAGAATGCTGACATTCGCTGGATTTCAGGTGCGAAGCGGTCAAGATGGATCTGTAAGAATGCTCCTTGCGTCCCTGATAAAAAAGGCTTGCTGACCGCAAGCCCTTTTTGTATTTCCTGATTCTGGTGTCGCTTATTTTTTCTTCTTTCCTTTAGCTGCAACCGTTGCTTTGAAGGTTGCGCCTGGCGTGAATTTTGGAATAACCGTAGCAGGAATTTTGAGTTTCTCACCGGTCCTCGGGTTCTTGCCATCGCGTGCGGCACGTGCGGTGGATTTAAAGGTGCCGAACCCGACGAGGCTGACGCTATCGCCCTTGGCAACAGCCTGCACAATCGTCTGAATCACGGCATCCAGCGCCTGACCGGAAGCCGCTTTGGATAGCTCGCTTTTAGCGGCGATTGCATCAATCAATTCAGATTTGTTCATAGTATCTCCTATTGATGATTGGTGAGAGTCCGATAGGACCTCTGGCGCGATTCTGGCATTTTATATGTCCGATGGAAAGGGCATATCCCGGGATTTTTCAGGAAAAAATGTAAAAGTGGCGCATTTCTATGGCTTTTCGGAGGTATTTCCTTTTTGCCGGCGTGTCAGCAGGGGTTTGAGGAATGCGCCGGTATAACTATTTTTGGCGCGAGCGATGGCTTCTGGTGAACCGGTGGCAAGAATTCTGCCGCCGCCTGCGCCGCCTTCCGGGCCGAGGTCAACGATCCAGTCAGCGGTTTTAATCACATCCAGATTATGTTCGATGACGACGACGGTGTTGCCGTTGGCGGCGAGGCGATGCAGTACGCGCAGCAGCATTTCGATATCCTGGAAATGCAGGCCAGTCGTCGGTTCGTCGAGGATGTAGAGCGTGCGCCCGGTATCGCGCTTGGACAGTTCGAGCGCCAGCTTGACACGTTGCGCTTCGCCGCCGGAAAGCGTCGTTGCGCTTTGCCCCAGCGTGATATAGGAAAGGCCGACGTCTATCAACGTTTGCAGTTTGCGCGCCACGACGGGTACGGCGTCGAAAAATTCGCGAGCCTGCTCGACTGTCATTTGTAGCACTTCGTGAATGTTTTTGCCCTTGTAGCGGATTTCCAGCGTCTCGCGGTTGTAGCGCTGTCCGTGGCAAATGTCGCAGGCGACGTAAATATCGGGCAGGAAATGCATCTCAACAGTTACGACGCCGTCTCCCTGGCAGGCCTCGCAGCGTCCTCCCTTGACGTTGAAAGAAAAACGCCCCGGTGCGTAGCCGCGTGCCCGCGATTCGGGTACGCCGGCGAACAGCTCGCGGATCGGCGTCAGGAGGCCGGTGTAGGTGGCCGGATTGGAGCGTGGAGTGCGCCCGATCGGTGACTGGTCGACGTTGATGACTTTGTCGAACTGGTCAAGACCGACGATGGCGTCGTGTTCGGCGGGGTCGAGTGTCGAACCGTAGAGATGCTTGGCAGCGGCGGCGTAGAGCGTATCGTTGACCAGTGTCGACTTGCCGGAGCCGGAAACGCCGGTGATGCAGGTGAACAGGCCAACAGGCAGCTCTAGTGTGACGTTCTTTAAGTTATTGCCGCGCGCGCCGACGATCTTCAGCCAGTGTTCGGGATCAGGCTTGCGCGGCGCGCCCGGCGATTCGATACGGCGGCGGCCGGAGAGATAGTCGCCTGTGAGCGAAGCCGGATTGGCGGAAATTTCGTCGGGGGTGCCTTGCGCAACAACGGCGCCGCCATGTACGCCCGCACCGGGACCGATATCGACGACGTAATCGGCGCAATGAATGGCGTCTTCGTCATGCTCGACGACGATCACCGTATTGCCAATGTCGCGCAGGCGTTCTAGCGTCTCCAACAGACGACGGTTATCGCGCTGATGCAAGCCGATTGACGGTTCGTCGAGTACGTACATGACACCGGTCAGTCCGGAACCAATCTGCGAGGCCAGGCGAATACGCTGTGCTTCGCCGCCGGAGAGCGTTTCCGCCGAACGGTCGAGCGACAGGTAATCGAGGCCGACATTAATGAGAAACTGCAGGCGGCTGATAATTTCCTTGAGTACCTTTTCGGCAATCTGCGCCTTATTGCCCGCCAAAACGAGATGGCGAAAATAGTGGTGCGCGTCGGTGAGCGTCAGGCGGTTGATATCATGCAGCGTCAGCGCCTGCGCACCTTCGCCGATACGTACATGGCGCGCCTCGCTGCATAGCCGGGCACCACCGCATTCGGGGCAAACCTGATCGCTGATGTACTTGGCCAGGTCTTCCCGTGCGCCGGGGGAATTGCTTTCCCGATAACGCCGGGCGTAGTTGTTAACGATGCCCTCGAACGGATGGGTTTTGTCGTAGTGCCTGCCGCCGAAATCGCTGATGTAGCGGAAGCGGATCGGCTCGCTGCCAGAACCGTACAGAATGGCGTTGCGGACTTTTTCCGGCAATCGATTGAATGGCGTTTCTACGTCAAAGCCATAGTGTTCGGCCAGCGCCATCGTAAACTGGAAATAAAAATGGCTTTTCCTGTCCCAACCGCGGATGGCGCCCGCCGCCAGCGAAAGCTCCGGGTGGGCGACAATCCGCTTGGGGTCAAAGAACTGGATGACACCCAGGCCATCGCACTTCGGACAGGCGCCCACCGGGTTGTTGAACGAGAACAGCCGTGGTTCGAGTTCGGGCAGCGAATAGGCGCAGACCGGGCAGGCAAAGCGGGCGGAGAACAGATGCTCCCGTCCGCTGTCCATTTCCAGCGCAATGGCGCGGCCGTCGGCCTGGCGTAGCGCGGTTTCAAAGGATTCGGCCAGGCGCTGGCGCAGATCGTTGCGTACTTTCAGGCGGTCGACGACGACATCGATCGTGTGTTTCTTCGTTTTGGCAAGCTTGGGCAGCGCATCGATTTCATGGATTTCGCCATTGATACGCAAACGCGCGAACCCCTGCGCGCGTAATTCGGCAAACAGTTCCTGCTGTTCGCCTTTGCGGTTGGCGACCACCGGCGCCAGAATCATCAGGCGCGTGTCGGCAGGTAGCGCCAGCGCCTGATCGACCATTTGCGAGACGGTTTGCGATGCCAGCGGCAAACCGTGTTCCGGGCAGTACGGCGTGCCCGTGCGCGCGAATAGCAGGCGCAGGTAGTCGTGAATTTCGGTGACGGTACCAACCGTCGAGCGCGGGTTATGGCTGGTCGCTTTCTGTTCAATGGAAATGGCCGGCGACAACCCCTCAATCAGATCGACGTCGGGCTTGTCCATCATTTGCAGGAACTGCCGTGCGTAGGCCGAGAGCGACTCGACATAACGGCGTTGCCCCTCGGCATAAAGCGTGTCGAAAGCCAGCGAGGACTTGCCCGATCCGGATAGCCCGGTGATGACGATCAGCCGGTTGCGCGGCAGGTCGAGGTCGATGTTCTTGAGGTTGTGCGTGCGTGCGCCGCGAATGCGGATATGTTGAAGGTCTTCCATCCAATGCTGCCTTGTCAGTTGCTTTTTAGTCGTTTTATGTTTCTGTGTCGCCATGACGAAATTCGCGCCTAATATACGCGTTTCCGGCCGCACGAACCAATTCCCGAAACGGGCGTGATCCGGCCGATGACTCTCCAGCTTGCCGCCGGAAAGCGGCAAATCCGATAAGCCTTTATAATGGCCGTCATCCATTGACGGCTTTCATTTTTTTGTGGAGATAACATGGCCTCGGTGAACAAAGTCATTCTCGTCGGCAATCTGGGCGCCGACCCGGAAGTGCGCTACATGACCAACGGCGATGCCGTAGCCAATATCCGCATGGCAACGACCGAGTCGTGGAAAGACAAGGCCAGCGGCGAGCGGCGCGAAATGACCGAATGGCATCGTGTCGTCTTCTACCGGCGCCTGGCCGAGATCGTCGGGCAATATCTGAAGAAAGGCTCGCCTGTCTATGTCGAAGGCCGTATCCGCACGCGCAAATGGCAGGATAAGGAAGGCCAGGAACGTTATACGACCGAAATCGAGGCGACGGAAATGCAGATGCTCGGCAGCCGCCAGGGGCAGGGCGATCCGTCGTCTTCATCTTCCTATGGCGGTGGCGAGGCGGCGCCCCGGGCTTCTTATGGCGGCGCCAAACCTACACCGGCGAAGAAAGCCGCCTTTGAGGACATGGACGACGATATTCCGTTCTGAGCCTGCCGGCGAGGCGTCGGCATACTGCGCCCCTGCGCATTCTTTGTAGAGCGGGCAGCGGGTGAGAAAACAGCAAACGGAGACGCATGGCGCGTCTCCGTTTGCGTTATGTGGCCGGTGTTAGCGCGTCGAGATAATGGCGCGAAATGGCGCGAAATGGCCCGAAGTCGCCGATGCGGCGAAGGCGGGCATTTTTATTTTTTTGTCTCGCTGCGCCGGATGAATTCGACAAGATCGCCGTAACCGTCCGCCTGCATTTGAGAGAGCGGGATGAAACGCAGGCTGGCACCGTTGATGCAGTAACGCAGGCCGCCCTTGTCTTTGGGGCCGTCTGGAAAAACGTGACCAAGATGGGCGTCGGCGACGCGGCTGCGAACTTCGGTGCGGCGCATGTTGTAACTGGTGTCCTCATGCTCGGTGATGACGGCGCGGCTGATGGGCCGGGTAAAGCTCGGCCAGCCGCAGCCGCTGTTGTATTTATCGGCGGAGGAAAAGAGCGGCTCACCGCTGACAATGTCCACGTAGAGGCCCGGCTCGAATAAATGGTCGTATTCGTGGCTGAAGGCATATTCCGTCGCGCCGTTCTGCGTCACATCGTATTGCACGTCGTTGAGCGTACTGCGCAGTGCGGCCTTGTCGGGTTTGCGGTATTTGGCCGGGTCGATGACAGGGTTGCCCCCATTGTCCAGCGCGGTCTGCTGAGCGTTGTCGGTAACGTTCGCGGCGGATTCGGCGGACTTTTCCGACGGCGAGAGCGGAATGTCGGCCTGCCGGATGTCGATGTGGCAGTAGCCGTTGGGATTTTTTGCAAGGTAGTCCTGATGGTATTCCTCGGCCTCGTAGAAGGCTTGCAGTGGCAGGTTTTCCACGACCAGCGGCTTTTTGTGTTTTTTCTGTTCGCGCGCAAGCGCCTTGTCGATAACAGGGCGTTCGGCGGGGTCGGTTGAATAGATGCCGGTGCGGTACTGCACGCCGAGGTCGTTGCCCTGTTTGTTGAGGCTGGTCGGGTCGATGACGCGGAAGTAGTACTGCAGGATGTCATCCAGGCTGATGCGTTCGGGATCGTAGGTTACTTTCACGGTTTCGGCGTGGCCGCTGCCGCGGATCACGTCTTCGTAGCTGGGTTTCTGGGTTTTGCCGTTGGCGTAGCCGGAAACGGCGTCGGTCACGCCGTTGATGCGTTCAAAGTAGGCTTCCAGCCCCCAGAAGCAGCCGCCGGCAAGGTAGATGGTTTTGCTGTTCATGTTTACGGCTTTCTTTTGTGTGGGTTTGTAGAAGGTTTTTTTGGCGCTGATGTCGGCCTGCGGATTGGCCATCAGGGCAACAAGCTGTTCGCGCTGGATGTTGCCTTTGATCACGCGCTGGATATTGCCTTTGCTATCGAGCAGCGCCCAGCTCGGGTAGACGGCAATGCCGATGTCGCGCGCGATGCTGCCGCCGGTATCAATCAGCGTTGCCGGTTTGGGGTGGTCGAGGCCGCGATACCACTGGACGAAATCCGCTTCCGGCTGTTCGCTCAGATAACCGGGCGAGGCCAGCGAGATGATGTTGATGCCGACCAGCGCCTTGTCGTCATGCCACTTCCGCGTTTCCTCGAGCGTGGACAGGCAGAGCGGGCACCAGCTCGCCCAGAATTTGACGAGCGTCGGTTTGGCCGGATCGAGATGTTTAGCGGCCGGATTGCCGTCCACATCCTTCAGGGCGAGCAGACGTTGTTGCAGCGGGCTTGCCGTCATGCTGACTTCTTTTGGGCGGGCAAGCAGATTGAGCGCCGCCGTCATGAGCAGGATTCCCGCTGCGGCAAGGACGCAGTACATTACCCGGGTAAAGTTGTTCATGGATACTCCGTTACACGTTTATGAAATTGAGGCACAAATTGTAGAGAGAAAATGTGACATGCAAAGTGATCAGCTTGTTTCAGGATGTAAACAAAGGGGCGTTTCTGGGCAGGTGCCTCTGGGACCCTTATAAATAAAGGGCTTCAAGGTAGGGGTGCCGGAGATGCCCTAAATACGCGGGGTTCAGGCCACCGCTTTTTGGAGATGCGCCGGCGCTTCCGCTCCCGAGTTTTTCCAATTCTTCCTCTATCGGGGAGAGGCTCCGAAACCCGCGCGGATAAAGGAATTCAGGGTAGGTGCCCTGAGATACTTTAAATATAGGAATTACTAAGGCCTGCGCGCTGATTTCTGCCCACGAAGCTTCTTTTGATGCCGTTGCGCTGAGCGGCAGCGCGCCCCGCTGACTTTCTTTGCCTC